>NZ_CP059674.1:300000-600000 GCF_014068355.1 Mycoplasma tullyi
ACTTAAAAGTCAAACCACCATTTGGAGATATTTTTGTTTCTTGCCCTTTAAATTGTTCTGATGAATCGATTATTGATTTTGTGTTATCAAAGCTTAATTTCATATTTAAAGCAAAACAAAGTATCTTAAGAAATTCAGAACAATTTTACCCAAATTTTGAGACCGGAGAAAAAATATATCTTTGAGGTGAGATTTTTAATCTATTAATTGTTCATACAAAAAAGCGACCTTCAGTTCAAGTAAAAGAAGGTAACATCATATTAAATGTCGATCAAAACTGCGATCAAAAAACAAAAGAAAAAATATTTGATAATTGGTCGAAAAAATCACTCATGCATGAGATGAAAAAAATCATCACAGACTTAGAAAGAATTATGGGTGTCAGCGCTAACGAGTATCGTATTAAAAATATGAAGACAAAATGAGGGACTTGTAATGTAGATAAAAAGCGAATTTGGATTAGCTTACGACTTGTTAAAAAACCACTCATTTGTTTACTATATGTTCTTATTCATGAGATGACTCATTTAATAGAGCAAAACCATACAAAAAGGTTTTATGAAATAGTTGGACATTATTTACCAAATTGAAAAGAGATAAACAAATTACTTAAAAAATAGTTTTTAAGAAATTATCAAATTTACCGAATATTTTTAACATTTTAACCTTTATAAAGGTGTTTAATTGTGTAATCATTTTTAAGTGTTATAAACTCGTGAGAATCAATAACAAAGTTTCCGAAAGTCAAATAGAAACGGAAAACGAAGGTCTCAATTAACTGCAAAAAAAACAGTGAAACCACGAATTTATATTATGAACTTTTTCTAGTTATACAGCCTCAAAATTACTACTATTTCGATACTATTTATCTGTGTTTTCTATTTAAAATTTTTACACGAAATAATTAGTAAAAATAAATGTGTTTTATCTATTAAAAAATCTTTTAAAAGCACCGAATATTTAGAGTAATTATTAGTCTTTTTAAATATATTAATTTACGATTTTAGTGTATGTCAGAACTAATAATTAACAATTTAACAGTTAATATCGATAAAAAGAAAATATTGACCAATGTTTCAGCAACGATTAAAGCTGGAGATATCGTTGCAATAATGGGTCCAAACGGACATGGTAAATCAACACTTTTAAAAACTATAATGGGTCATCATGATTCAAGAATAGTTAGAGGAAAAATCACATTCAAGGATCAAGTACTTAACAAAATGGAAGTAGACGAAAGAGCTAGATTAGGTTTATATTTAGCAAGTCAAGCTCCCGAAGAAATTCCTGGTGTTTCATTAATAGAATTTATTCGCTCAGCAATTAATGCTAGAAGAGAAAAACCTATAGATTTACCGGAGTTTTATAAATTAATTCAAAGTAATACCAAAAAATTAAAAATGAATTTTGAATTACTAAATCGTTCAGTTAATGAAGGTTTTAGTGGTGGTGAAAAAAAGAAAAACGAAATTCTTCTTTTAAAAACAATTAATCCAGATTTTGCAATGCTTGATGAAATCGATTCAGGATTAGATGTTGATGCTTTAAAAATCATTACAAAAGAATTACAAGAATGAATTAAGGATAAGAGCAAATCTTTAATAATTGTTTCTCACTACGAAAGAATGTTTAAATTAATTAAACCTACCAAAGTTTTTGTTGTCGTAAATGGAACAATTGTTACTGAAGGTGATGCTAGCTTAGCAAAACGAATAGACAAAGAAGGTTATGATTGAATTAGAAAAGAATTCAATATTGACTTTAAAGAAAATAAAAGCCATGATTTTGAATTGATCGATCAATTCGCTGCTAAGTAATTTATTATGGATAAAAAATACTTCGTTTTAATCGATTCTAAAACATCTGAATTAGACTATTCGATACCTAAAAACACAGATAGTTTTATTCATCTATTAGATATTCATGATAATGATTCAAATTTAAATATAAATGTGAATTTATCTGAAAATTCTTCGGCAAAAGTAATTATTTCAACATTTGGTATTAATCAAAATAAGAAGAAATACAATATCAAATTAAATCATTTATCTAACAATGCTAAAAGTGTTTATCAAAACTACGTTGTAGCAGCTGATCAATCTAATGTTTCTTCAACAATCACTAGCGTTATTAAAAATAAAACTCATCAAAACGATACAATCCAAGAAATTAGAGGTGTTTTATTAAGTGACGACGCTGTAGTTAAGGGTGAACCTCAACTAATCATTGACGATAATAATGTTAAAGCGAAACACGCAATGGCTGTAGGAAGATTAAATCAAAACCATTTATTTTATTTAATGGCTAAAGGTGTGAAAAAAGCTGAAGCGATTAAGTTGATTTTAATGGGCTATTTCATTAAAACAATTAGCATTATTGATAGTGAACAAGAACGAACTAAAATGATTAAACAAATTGAAGATCTATTTCTAAAAGTTAATTATGAAAGTTCAATCAGTTAGAAAACAGTTCAGTTGATTTAAAAATAATAAGGATTGATTATATTTTGATAACGCAGCTACGAGCTTAAAACCAGATTCAGTTGTTAATGCTATTTGCGAGTATTATCAAAAATGATCATTAAATCCTCATAATAACAACACTAGTTTATCTAACAAACTAAACGATGTCATTTCTGAAACTAGGCAAAAAACAGCGCAATATTTAGCAGTTAATGCCGATGAAATAATTTTTAATAGCTCAGCAACCGAAATATTAAACTTGTTCGCTTTTGGATTGAGTGAATATTTAAAAAAAGGTGATGAAATTATCGTTAACGAGTTAGAACATGCGAGTAATCTCGTTAATTGATTAGAACTATCTAGAAGAAATAATCTTCAATTAACGCTTGTTAAATCTTTAAGTGAAATTAAAGATAAGGTTAATGAAAAAACTAAATTGGTAGCTTTTTCAGGTCTTTCAAATATATATGGCTATAAAATCGACTATTTGAATTATGCTAGAGAAATCAAAACTATAAATAAAAACTGTTTAGTTTTTATAGATGCGACACAACTTGCAGCTCAGGAAAAAATAGTTATCGGTCAAGATATTGATGGTTTATGTTTTTCTGCTCATAAAATATTTGGACCAACTGGACTAGGGATTGGCTACATTAAAAAAGATCTTCAGAAGATTCTTAACCCTATTAAGTATGGTGGTGATATGTATTATGATTTTGACGTTAACCAAAAATCGATTTCACTTAAAACCAATCCACTAAAATACGAGGGTGGAACTAATAATGTTGCTGCTATCTATGCATGATCTAAAACTTTAGATTTCATTAATGAAATCTATAACGATGAATTTCAGGCTTATAAGCAAGACTTAACTACTTATTTTAAAGAGAAAATAAAACAACAAAATAAGTTGATTTTGATAAACGAACATGCTGATTTTCCAATCTTCTTATTACAGATACCTAATATTCATTCTCAAGATTTAGCTTGATATTTATCCACCAAAAAAATCGTCACCAGAGCTGGAGCTTCATGTGTGCACTTATTAAAAAAGTATCAAAAAGATGGCTATGTTCGCGTTTCTTTATCAATCTATAATACAAAAGAAGAGATCGATTACTTTTTCAAAGTAATCGAAGAGTTTGATCTAAAGGATATCTTAAATGAATTACTCTAATCCACTAATCAGAAGACAAATGATCATTGATTATTATCAAAATCCAAAGAATTTTGTTAAAGAACTGATCAATGATTCTAATTACAAAGTAATTAATACTAAGTCAGACAGTTGTGCTGATCAATTTGATATTTATATTTTAATCAAAGATGATCTTTTAGTGGATTTGAAATTTAGTGGGAGTGGTTGTATTATTTCTCAAACTACTTTTGATTTCTTATCTAGATATCTAATTAATAAAAAAATAGATGAAGTAAAAGAGCTTTTATCAGCTTATCTAGAGTTTATTGTTAAAGATGTAAAAAGTCCACTTTTAGCCGAAGAATTTGATATTTTTTCTTCAGTTCACATGCAATCTAATCGAGTAATTTGTGCAACAATAAATGCCAAAGCACTAAACGAATATTTAACAAAGGAGTAATATATGGGAATATCTAAAAAAATCTTAAATAAAAAATACCAATACGGTTTTTATGATAAAGATACTTCTATTTTTGAAACCAATAAAGGGATCTCTAGAGAAGTTGTTAAGAAAATCTCTAAACTAAAAAATGAACCAGAATGGATGCTAAAGATCAGATTAGATGCATTTGATACATTTATGAAAATGCCAAATCCTAGTTGGGGTCCTGATCTATCATTTATTGATTATGATAATGCAGTTATGTATTCTAAAGCAGTTGATAATCCTCAATATAGCTGAGATCAAGTGCCTAAGAAGATAAAGAATACATTTAAGAAATTAGGGATTTTAGAAGCAGAAGCGAAATTTTTAAATGGTGTTTCAACCCAATATGACTCACAAGCTGTTTATCATAGTATTGAAAAAGAATTAGCTGAAAACGGTGTGATTTTTACCGATACTGATACAGCAGTACAAAAATATCCAGAATTAGTAAAAAAATATTTTGGAACGATCGTGCCAACTAATGACAATAAGTTTGCAGCTCTAAACACCGCATTTTGATCTGGTGGATCTTTTGTTTATGTTCCTAAAGGTGTAGAAATCAAAAAACCATTACAAGCTTACTTTAGAATTAATGGTCGCAGAGTAGGTCAATTCGAAAGAACTATTATCATTCTTGAAGAAGGTGCTAAATGTCACTACGTTGAAGGGTGTACTGCTCCTGTTTATTCAGAAGATAATTTACATTGTGCTGTAGTTGAAGTTTTCTTACACAAAAATTCTGTGGGAAGATACACCACAATTCAAAACTGATCTGACAACGTTTTAAACTTAGTTACTAAACGTTCGATCGTTTATGAAAATGCCAAGATGTCTTGAATCGATGGAAATATCGGTGCAAGAATTAATATGAAATATCCTTCATCAATTCTTGCTGGAGAATATGCTTCAAGTGATTGTATCTCAATTGCAGTAGCTAATAAAGGTATTATTCAAGATGCTGGTGCTAAGATGATTCACTTAGCACCTCACACTAAATCTAGAATTGTGTCAAAATCAGTTTCATTTAATGGTGGAGACACATGTTATCGCGGTTTAGTTAGAATCGGTAAAGATGCCCATTATTCAAGTTCAAAAGTAGAGTGTGACACCTTATTAATTGATAATATCTCTAGAACTGATACCTTACCAACCGAAATCATTGAAAATAAGTATTCTTCTCTAGAACACGAAGCCAAAGTTTCAAATATTAGTGAAGAACAATTATTCTATATGATGGCTAAAGGAATTCCTAAAGATGTGGCAGAAAATCTAATCGTTTTAGGTTTTATTGAACCCTTTACAAAGGAATTACCAATGGAATATGCGATTGAATTAAATCGTTTAGTTACGATGGATATGGAAGGAAGTGTCGGTTAATCGTTTATAATTAATTAGTTAAAGATTAGTGTATGCGACCTTTTGTTGAGTCAAATTATTATGAAATATTAGGCGTTAGTGAAACCGCTTCTAAAGAAGATATCAAAAGAGCGTTTCGTCGTCTAGCTAGAGAATATCACCCCGATGTTAATAAAGCTCCTGATGCTGAAGCTAAATTCAAGGAGATCAATCGGGCGTATTCTATTTTAAGTAATGAAACTACGCGATTTGATTTTGATCGTAGACTTAAACAAAGAAGAGCTAAAGCTGCAGCTGCATCAACTAATAACACCACTCCGTTCTTTTATCAAAGAAGTCAGAATCAAAACTATTATGAGATCTTAAAGGTGAATCAGAATGATTCAATCGAAAAGATCACGATTCAATATAAGATGATGCGTTTGCAATACTCAACAGTATTTGCAAAAGATGCGCATTCAGCTGAAATGGGTCGTAGAATTGAACGTGCTTATGAAGTCTTAGGTGATTCATTTAAACGTTCGCGATACGATCAATATTTAAGATTAGCAAACACGACACTAATGAGCTTTGAAGTGTGGTGTGCGAAAAATCCTGAAGAACCACCAGTTAAGAAAAAAGCTAATCCTCCGCCGATTAGAGAAGATAAAAAATCTAAAGAAGACAAAAAGGCCAAGGAAGAAAAGAAAGCCAAAGCAAAAGCTGAAAAACAAGCTGAAGCTGAAAAGATTACTGAACAAGTTAAGGCTAAAAAAGAGAAAAAACAAAAAGTAGAGAAACCACCTAAACAAGTTCAACCAGTTGATCCCGATCTTTTATTTGGTAAACGCTGAAACGATTCATCAAGAATGATGAAGATTATAACTAACGTGCAATCAATACTAAGCTATATATTGATTCTTTGCATCATTTTTAGTTTGACTCTGATCTTTTTACAAAACAACTCAGTTGTAGAAAAGTTTTATGATGAACTAAGTGTTGGATGATTCCCATTTGTTTGGTTATTATTTGCAACAATCACCTTATTAAGTTTTTTAAATATTTATTTGGCGAATGATTTCAGTTCTACAAATCCTGACTTCAAAAAAGTCAAAGTAGTCTGAATCATTACAGCGGTATTATTCATTGGTGTCTTTTATGCTTCTTATTTAACTAAGAAAGCAATCGAAGCTCAAGAAGTTCATGATAAAACTGTAAATACATAACTATAAAAATAAATTATTTTTAACAAATTATTATATTCAAACCACTTAAAAATTGTTAAGATAATCTATATAAAGTCAAGATAGCTTAATGAGAACTAAGATAGGTGTTTTAGGTACGGGAGCTTGAGGTACTGCTCTAGCCAATGTCTTATTAAAAAACGGTCACATCGTACAGATGTGAGGAATTGATCAAGATGAAATTGATAACCTTAAAAAAGGTTTTAATAATCGTTATTTTGGACATAAAAAACTATTTAAATCACCTGATTTAGTTACGAGTAATTTAGCTGATGCTGTTGATGGTTGTGATTATTTATTATTAGCGATCCCATCAAAGTTTTCTAATGATGTGTTGGCAAAACTAGCTAACGTTTTAAAAGATCGTAAAGTTAATTTAATAAATGTAGCTAAAGGAATGGATAGTAATACTAAACAATTTTGATCAGAAGTGATCAAACAAGCGTTTAGTAAGAACTTATTATCATTAACGTCATTATTAGGACCTTCATTTGCTACAGAAGTTTTTGATAATCACCCAACAGTGATTAATGCTGTATCAAATGATATGACTAGTTGCAACAAAGTATGCGGGTTGTTTAACAATGATACCTTTCAATTAGTGCCATTTGATAACGAACTATCAGCACAATTATTTGCAGCTATCAAAAACGTTTGTGCAATCGGAACAGGAATTGTTTTTGAACAAACAACATCTGCAAATACAAGATCTGCTTTATTAACTAAACTATTTAATGAAATGGATAGTTTGTATGAAAGTTTAGCTAAAGATCAATACCGTCCAAAAGATTGCGCTCAATTTAGTGGAATCGGTGATTTTATTTTGACTTGTACAAACGAACAATCACGTAACTTTAGTTTTGGTAAATTAGTTGCTAAATACGGAATCAAAAACGCGTTAGAAAAAAATATCAACACCGTTGAAGGTTACGTAGCAGCTAAAACAATGTATGAAATCATTAAGAATAATGATCTTGAACTAAAACTACTGACTACAATCTATCAAATCTTATATGAAGATTTAGATGAATCTGAACTAATTAAAAAACTGATTAAATAATATATGGGTGACAAACAACAAACAAGCCAACTTGATGTAATTGCTTATTTTGATGATTATCAATTCGATCAAAATGAACAACGTGATGCATTTAAATTAAAAACTATTGAACTAGATAAGTTTTATCGTAATCTAGTTAAAGATATTTCACTTTCTCAAACTAGTTCTGTTTTTCAACAAGAACAAGAACAGTCTTCAAGTGCTCATTATCAATCAAGCAGTTATAAGATCAGTCCTGAGCAAGAAAAAGCTTATTATGAAAAACAATCAGAAGCTTTTTATGATCATTTAAATAGTGATAACTACTACAACAAGAACACAACTTCATTCTTGTTTGATGATTCATTATATAACAGCCAATATCAACAACCTAAGATTAACAAAACGCATGTTAATCGCTTTAGTGATGGAAGAGAAAGATTATTTTCTGATAGTGTAGTTGATAGTCAAACTGCAGAAAAAACTGCTGAGTTTCAGATCGAAAACTTTATAGACTGAGTTGCTAAGAAAAAAGAAAAATGAAAAAAAGCACGAGAAGCTAAGAAAAAACAAAAAGAGTTTAAAAAACGTAAACTAGATGAAGAACATGCTTGATATGAAAAAGTGATGAATGAAGGTGCTACCCAAGCATTTAGAGAAAGTTTTGGTTTTGACTTCAATAAAATTGATTGAGACAATGTGGATTTTGGTGGTTCGTCAAACCAAACTGAAATCGATGATGCTTATAAAATTCTAGGACTAAGTAAATATGATTCTAATGATGACATTAGATCTGCTTATCGTAAGTTAGCTAAAAAATACCACCCAGATCTTAACAAAGATCCAGGTGCTGAAGAGATGTTTAAAAAGATTAATCATGCGTATGAAATTCTTAATGAATACGTATTGTAATCATCTTTAAATATTCTTAGTTACATTAGTCGACAGATACTTTCTAAAACCGTTGTAAATTTCTTGACAATTTATTAATAATTGTTTTTATAATATTTCTGTATTTGATATTTAAGCTCATTCCAAAATATTAAATACTTATTTTTAATCTTAATGACGATACTATAATTTTTTAGATAAGATCTGATAATCAGCAGTTTATCTCTAAGAGCTATTTATTATTAATTAAGCAAATAACAGTTCTAAAAGTATAACTACTTATCGTGTCTTAATGACCTAGAAAATTAGTATTTTTTTGTATTCAAAAAATCATCGTTATTAAGGTTTGATTGTTATAGGCAATTTAACTTATTAATGGAAAATTTAGAAAAAAACGAAGTTATTCTCAAGATTACCAATCTTAATAAAAGTTTTGATAAAAACAAAAAGTATGGTACTAAAAAAGCACTTGATGACCTAACTTTTAAAGTCTATAAGAAACAGTTTTATGGCTTTTTAGGAGTCAATGGTGCTGGTAAAACAACCACCTTAAATATCATCATGGGTCTTTTATCAAAAGACTCTGGTTCGATTGAACTGTTTGGTGAAGAAGTTAAGGGTGATTTTACTAGAATTAGAAACAATATCGGGATTGTCTTTCAAAACTCAATCTTAGATAAAAATCTAAGTGTTTATGAAAACTTGTATTCAAGATTATCTTTGTATAAAAACGAATTTAAAGATAAAACTACTAAACAAGTTGTTGATGAGATGGTAGTTAACTTCAAACTTGAAGATATTATCTCAAAAAGATATGGAAGTCTATCTGGTGGTCAAAGAAGAAGGGTTGATATTGCTAGAGCATTAGCACACAATCCCTCGATCTTATTTTTAGATGAACCAACAACAGGATTAGACCCAATCTCACGTAGAATGGTTTGAGATATCTTAGAAAAACTAAGAATAGAACGTGGATTAACGATCATCTTAACAACTCACTATATGGATGAAGCAGATGGTTGTGATTACACGATTGTAATTAAAAAAGGCAAGAAATTGGCTGAAGGTACACCTGCAGAACTAAAAACTAGATATGCCAAATCATGAGTATTAGTTCAAGATAAAGCAGATCATTCAATTAGAAAACTAATTGAAGAAAAAAACTTAACTTATGAAATTAAGGGTGGTTATTTAAGAGTGGCTTTTGATAGTTATGATCAAGCTCATAAATTTACCCGAGATCATATTGACCTATTAGAAAACTTTGAATTAATCAAAGGCAATATGGAAGATGTTTTTATTAACCTAACTAATGAAGAAAATAAAAAGAATCCAGAAGAAGCTGAAGATAATAAAAAACGCAGTTGATGAAAACTAGGAGGTAAGAAATAATGATGTATGCCAAGTCAACATTTGGAAGCCTGCTAGCTAGAAACATTAAATTATTCTTAAGAAACAAAACTAGATTTTTCTTTATCCTATTAGGTCCAATTATTACTTTATTAGTATTTGTTCTAATAATTAAAAGAAATAGTTTTGATCCTGGTGGTAGAGCAGTTCAGTTTTTAAACTTAAGCTCACTACCTAGAGAATCTCAAACATCGTTAAGAGATCTAGGAGCTGTTGAATTAGTTTATTCAACAGGATTTACTACAGAGATCTCCAACTACATCTTTAATGGGACATTATTATCTGGGTTAATTTCAATTACTGCACTAACTACAGCTGTTCAATTATCTCAAAACATCGTTCAAGACCGTGAAGAAAGAATCTTAGAAGACTTCTTTATTACTCCAACAAAAACAACAACTGTAAGATTATCATACGTAGTTTTTAATATCTTGTTTAATATGCTAATAACTTTATTAGCATTATCATGCATTTACATATATATCGTTGCAAGATTTCCAACTTCTCCGTTTTCTAAACCTGAAACTGTTCTAGCTACAATTGGTGTAACGATCATAATTTGTTTAATTAACTCAGTTTTCTTTGTTTTCATCTTTTCATACATTAAGAAGTTATCAATCTTCTTAGTATTAACAGCTATGGTATCATCTGCTGGTGGTTTTTTAATTGGTGGTTATTTCCCAATTTCATTATTACCAAGAGGATTAAGTGCAGCGATTTCATTAATCCCACAAACTGAAGCAAGTATCTTATTAAATAATGTTGCTTTAAATCATGATATTATTACATCTAATGTTAATACATTAACGGCTGAAAATGTTAGTGTCACATTATCAGATGATTCAACAAAAAATCTCTTAACTTTCTTTATGGATAATGCCCATATGCAAAGAGGACAAGCATTACAAACTGCTAATGAGATTGTGCAAAAACTAACTGATGGAATTAATACTGGAATTAGAGATTATGCTAGAACAAGATTAGTAGGTCAAGATGTTCCACCTTATGTTTCAGTAATTTACAGTGCTGGCTTATTAGGTTTATTTGTATTCTTATTGTTCTTCGTAAAGTATTCTAGAAGACGTTAATTAACTTTTATATGTAAATAGAAAGATTAGGATTAAGCATCCTAATCTTTTTTTTACAAATATCAGTTACGAGAGATAATAAAAATTAACATGGTTAAACCATGTTAATTTTTATTTATATGTTTATATTGATCTCAATTAGTGAGCAACGTCCATGCCGTTAACTCTTAATCAAATGATTTGAGATGGCTTAGCTAATTTAGAGAATGGGCAAGTTTCGTGAGATTGCTTCATTAATTCCTTAGCCTTGTCTTCTGGAAGATCAACAGTTAATGAAATTCCTGCTTTTAATTCGAAAGCCATAGGTTCTTCTTGAGCGTGTAATTGAACAGTTACTTCGATTGGAGCTTCTTTTAAATCAAGACCCATTTTTTTAGAAACAGCAAACACTGCTTGAGAATAACAACTTGCATAACCAGCTGCAAATAATTGTTCAGGGTTTAATCGATCACCATGAGCACCACCCATAGTTTTAGGGAATCCTAAGTTTAATGATAGTTGACCATCACTTGTTTGAACTTGACCTTCTCTACCTGCTTTAGCTAATGCAGAAGTTTCGTAAACTTTTTTGAACATAAATATCCTTTCTTAAATTTTATTTAAGTAGCTATATTATAAAACTGAAATTATATAAAGCTTTATTAATGCTTTTTTAAAATAATGAGCCAAAAGGGTTCTTGTTAGCTTTTAACATTTTTCCGACTTCTTCCATCTTGCCTGAAGCGTTTTGTCAGTCTTTTAATAACTTGTTTAATTCTTCGACTTTTCTACCAGAACCTTTAACGATTCGGTTTTTTCTTGAAGGATTTTTAATTAATAATTTTGGGTTTCTTCGTTCTTTTAATGTCATTGATGACATTAAGATTTTTCAAACGTGAATCTTGTTGGTTGCTTCTTCAACTTTATCTTCACTAATTTTATTAGCAAACCCTGGAAGCATTTTTACTAGTGAACCTAATCCACCCATCTTAGTAATAGATTGAGTTTGTTGTAATAAATCTTCAAGATCCATTCGTCCAGAAAGCATCTTTTCGAAAGTTTTCATAGTTGATTTTTCATCATAAACTTCTTGTGCTTTCTCAGCTAGAGTCATTACGTCACCAAATCCTAGGATTCGATCAGCAATACGTTCAGGATAGAATAACTCAATTGCATCAAGTTTTTCACCACTTGTTGTGAACTTGATTGGAACATTTAAGATTGATCTTAATGATAATGCTGCACCAGCTCTTGCATCGCTATCTAGTTTGGTAATAATGATTCCACTCAGCTTTAGATAATTGTTAAATTCAGTCGCTATATTAATAATTTCTTGACCTGATAGTCCATCTACTACTAAGATGATTTCATCTGGATCAACAGTGTTGCGGATATTAACCAATTCGTTCATTAATTCGACATTAGTTTGTAATCGTCCAGCAGTATCATAAATGATGACATCACATTCTTTTTCTTTAGCGACATCAATCGAATTTTTAGCTGTTTTAACAGGATCTGTTAAACCCTCGTTATAAAACGACATACTGATCTGATCAGCTAAAGTATTAAGTTGATCGATCGCTGCAGGACGATACACGTCTAGTCCAACTAATAAACTGTTTTTTTGTTTTTGCTTATTTAAAAATTTAGCTAATTTAGCTACAGTAGTGGTTTTACCAGAACCTTGTAAACCAACTAACATGATCTTAGTTAACTTCTTATCTGTTTTTAGGGGTTGTTGATCTTTACCTAAGATATTAACAAGCTCATCTTTGATGATCGTTAAGAAATAAGCATGGACATCAGTGTTACGATCTACAGCTTGTCCAATCGCTTTTTCTTTAATTGCTTTAATAAATGTTTTTACGACATTAATGTTTACGTCAGCATCTAATAAAGCAATTCTTATTTCACGTAAAACTTCAGTAAGATCTTCTTCTTTAATTGTTTGATTGATTAGTCTTTTCTTTAACGATTTAGTAACAATCGATGAGATCATTGATTTAAACATATTAATTAACCTTTTCAAACTACGATAAAGTAGTTTTTCTTACCCTTTTTAATAACTGATAATTGTTGATCTTTTTTAATTAAAAGTTGATCTTGTGGATCAGTAACTTTAATATCATCAATTTGAATTGAACCTTGAGAAATTAGTTCACGTAAGATTCTTTTTGAATCTGCCACTTTTGCTTGTGATAAGAAATCAATCATGGTGTACGTCTGATTTCTGTCTAATTCAACTTTGTCAAAGCTTGCAAAAACAACCAGTTTTTCTTGATCTGATAATTGATCTAATTGGTTTTCAAACAAAGCTTTATTCATCTTGTGAACAGTATCTAAATGTTGTTCAGAATGAATGAATTTGATTAGGTAATCTGCTAGATATTTTTGAGCAATCCTTGCTTTTTTATTAGCTAAATGTGCATCAATTACTTCTTGTAATTGATCAAGTGATTCATCTAAAACATAACGATGAATTAGATCAATAATAAACTGATCATCTTGATTATAGATGTATTGTCAGATTAAGTAAGGATGAGTTAATTTTTCATCTAAATAAAGTGCGCCTTGTTCAGATTTACCAAACTTATTACCATTAGGATTAAGTAATAAGTTAAATGTTAACCCACATAAATAAGGTGTTTTCTCTTCCCCATATTTTCTTTTAATTAGATCAATTCCAGTTGTGATATTTCCCCATTGATCAGATCCTCCACACTGAACTTGGACATCGTATTGTTCATACAGACATAAAAAGTCGTGCCCCTGAATTAAGTTGTATGAAAATTCAGCATAAGAGATTCCGTTTTCAATTCTTGAACGAATAAACTCTTTATCTAATAAATAACCAATATTAATTAGTTTTCCCGTATCTCTTAAGAAATTTAAGAGATTCATATTTTGATAAAAATCTATATTGTTAATGATCTTTGCTTGCGTGTAACATTCTAGTTGTACTTTGATTTTATGAGCATTAGCTTGTATTTTTTCATAATCTTGAACTTTACGCTCAGAGGCTTTACCTGATGGATCACCAATCAAACCAGTAGCACCACCAAGGATTGCGTAGGTTTTAAATCCAATTTTTTTAAGATATCGCAATACAATTATTGGTATCAAATTACCTAAATGTAAAGATTCACCACTAGGATCAAAACCAACATAAACACCCTTTTGATTTTTTAGTGCTAGTGCTAGTTTTTCTTCATTAGAAATTTGTTTAATAATATTGCGTTTTTTAAGTTCAGAAATAAAGTCCATAAGATCATTTAATTAATAAGTTTTAGTATCAATGAATTGTGAAATTCAGCGGTTAAAATAAACAAAAAGTTAATAATTGATATCTTGATATATTGGGTATTTATCTGTTAATTTTTTAACTTCAGATTTAACTTTGTTGATCACATCAAGATCACCTTTTGCTTGAATAATCTGATCAATTCAATTAGCAATCTGAACAAAATCAGATTGATTTAATCCTCTTGTTGTCATAGCTGCAGTTCCCAATCTTATTCCACTAGGATTAATTGGTTTATTTTCATCATACGGAATCGTATTTTTGTTAACAACAATGTTAGCTTGGTACAATCAATTTTCAACCAAATCACCGGTTAAATTGAACTTTTTGAATAAATTGATTGTGAATAAATGGTTATCAGTTCCATTAGCGATGATGTCATAACCTTTATCAATAAAAGCTTGACAAAAAGCTTTGTTATTATCAATTACATTTTTGATGTAGGTTTTAAATTCAGGTTGAAGTGCTTCATCAAAGGCAATTGCTTTTGCAGCGACAACGTGCATTAATGGACCACCTAATTCTCCAGGAAAAACTGCACTGTCAATCTTTTTCATTAAATCTTCACGATTAGTTAAGATGATTCCACCGCGCGGACCTTTTAGAGTTTTGTGTGTTGTACTTGTAACGATATCACAATAAGGAACAGGATTTTGGTGATAACCTGCAACAATTAATCCAGCAATATGTGCAATATCAGCCATTAAATAAGCACCAACATGATCAGCGATCTCTCTAAACTTTTTAAAGTCGATTGCTCTTGAATAATTCGAAGCACCACAAACAATTAATTTAGGTTTTACTTCAATCGCTTTTTCTAAGATCTTGTCATAATCTAATAGATAGGTATTTTTATCAACATTATAATGATGAAATTCGTAAATTTTTCCCGAAAAATTTACTTTAGATCCATGGGTTAAATGACCACCATCATTTAATCCCATTGCTAATACTTTATCGTATGGTTTTAATAATGCTAAATATGCTGCTGCATTTGCAGTTGAACCTGAATGAGGTTGAACATTAGCATGGCGTGCACCAAAAAGTTGTTTAAGTTTTTCAATCGCAATTGATTCGATCTGATCCACGTATTCACAACCACCATAATATCTTTTATTTGGTGTTCCTTCAGCATACTTATTAGTTAATACTGATCCAGTGGCTTTTAAAACAGCTTCAGAAACGTAGTTTTCTGAAGCAATCAATTCAATTTGATCTTTTTGTCTTTGTAGTTCTTGATTTATTAGCTTAAAAATATCCATAAGATTGATCTAAATACCGTTTTAGCAATATGTTTATTATAAATAAAGAATATTTGTGATAAAATTTATATGCTTTATGTAGTTTAGTGGCTTCTAAACTATATTTATATTGGGAAAATCAAAACAAAGATTATTTATATTTTAAAGATTAATAATAAGGAAATATAAGATGCAAAAAACAACAATGCAAAAGCCAGTTGTTGCAACAAAAAACCGTAAGTGATATTTAGTTGATGCTTCAGGTTTAGTATTAGGTAGATTAGCAGTTAAAGCTGCCAATCTATTAAGAGGTAAAAACAAACCTGACTTCACACCTAATGTTGATTGTGGTGATTATTTAATTATTTTAAATAGTGATAAAGTTGTTTTGACTGGTAATAAACTAGATAACGAAAAGTGATACCGTCACTCAAACTATATGGGTGGGATTAAATCACGCACTGGACGTGAAATGGTTGATCATTATTCTGACCAATTAGTATATGACGCAATCAGAAGAATGTTACCTAAAAACCGTCTTGCTAAAGACATGATCCGTAAACTAAAAGTTTATAAAAACGATCATCATGAGCATGATGCTCAACAACCAACAAAACTTGATTGGAGTAAATAATGGCTGTAGTAACATTTAAAGGATTAGGTCGAAGAAAATCTTCAACCGCACTAGTTAAGTTAACTCCAGGTTCTGGGAAATTAATTATTAACAATAGAAAAGCTGAAGAATACTTTCCAAACAAGATTGTAATTCAAGATATGCGTCAACCACTTGAAGTAACTCAAACAGCTAGTATTTATGATATTAATGTTGTGGTTACTGGTGGTGGGTTTACTGGACAAGCTGGAGCAATCAGATTAGGAATTGCAAGAGCGCTTGTTAACATGAATCCAGATCTTAAAAAACAATTAAAACAACACAAGTTAGTAACACGTGATGCTCGTGTTAAAGAACGTAAGAAATTCGGATTATACGGTGCTAGAAGAGCGCCTCAATTTACTAAGCGTTAGAGAGTTAAAATCCCTATTTATGGGGATTTTATTTTTATACTTATAAAGATTATATGTATACTAGGACTAAAACTAAAAAAGTTTTTGTTGGTGATGTTCAGATTGGTGGGCAGAATAAGATTATTCTGCAATCCATGACTACAGCTAAAACTAAGCATCTTAAAAAAAGTCTTAAAGAGATTAATGATTTAGTCAATGAAGGCGCTGATCTTGTTAGGATTGCGGTTTTTGATGATGCTGATAAAAGAGCAATTAAAAAAGTAGTTGATCAATCACCTTGTCCGATTATTGCTGATATTCATTTTAATCCAGATTACGCGATTGCAGCAATTAAAGCTGGATGTAAAAAGATTAGATTAAATCCTGGTAACATTAAGTCCAAAGAGAAGTTACGTGAGATTTGCATGTTGGCAAACGAATATAATGTGCCAATCAGAGTGGGAGTGAACTCAGGATCAATTCCATCTGATCTGATGCGTGAGTATGGTGTGACTGCTAATGCGATGATTATTGCTGCACAAAGATATGTGCGGATGTTAAAACGTTATGGTTTTGATAACATTGTGATCTCACTAAAAACCTCAAGTGCATTATTAAGTATGCAAGCTTATGAAATGGGTGCTAAAAAATTCAGTTATCCCTTACATTTAGGGATAACTGAAGCTGGCACATTAATCAATGGAACAGTTAAATCAGTTGCTGGATTAACTCCTCTATTACTTAAAGGGATTGGTGATACGATTCGAATCTCATTATCAACTAATCCTGTTGATGAGATTAAAGTAGCTAAAAAGATGTTGAATTCATTAGGTTTATACGATAATCTAGTTGATGTAGTAGCTTGTCCAACGTGTGGTAGATTAAACTTTGATTTATTCAAAGTTACCAAAGAGATCGAAGAGTTTGTTAAAGATCTTCATTTCCCCTTAAAGGTTTCAATCTTAGGTTGCTCAGTCAATGGACCTGGTGAAGCTAAAGAAGCCGATATTGGGATCGCTGGAGGTAAACAAGAAGGAATTATCTTTAAAAAGGGTGTGGTTGTTAAATCTGTTAAGCAAGAATATCTCGTTGATGAACTAAAGCAAATGATCTTAGAAGAATACGAATTATTTAAAAAGAAAAACGGTAAATAAATTATGAAAAACTTTATCTTTAATCACCCATTAATCTCAGATAAATTATCAAAGATGCGTGATGTTAATACTGGTTACACTTTCTTTAAACAGTTATTAACTGAGATTACTACTTTAATGATGTATGAAGTTGGTAAAGGTTATGAACTAGAAGAGATTAGTGTGACAACCCCACTTGCTACAACAAAAGCACACAAACTAAAACACAATTTCGTGATTGTTCCAATATTAAGAGCAGGTCTTGGAATGGTGGATGGTGTGCATAATGTGATACCAACAGCAAGAGTTGGTCATGTTGGTTTATATCGTGATGAAACTACTTTTCAACCTGTTGAGTATTATTCAAAATTTCCCGAAACTATGGACGATGCACACGTAATCGTATTAGATCCGATGCTGGCAACTGGTGCATCGGTTGTAAAAGCGATCAGCTTAGTTAAAAATAGCAAACCAAATAAACCTCGATCAATTAAATTTATGGGTTTATTAGGAGCACCTGAAGGATTAAAAGTGCTTAATGAAGCTCATCCTGATGTTGATGTTTATTTAGCTTGTTTAGATGAAAAACTGAATGATAAAAATTATATCTACCCTGGATTAGGAGATGCTGGAGATCGAATTTTTGGAACGAAATAAAACCACAAAAATTCTCTAACTGTGTTATTATGTAATAATATATATAGTTATATAAATATATGGTTAGATAGATCAAATTATAGGTGTTAATTTGTTTGTAATCAAGAGAAATTAGCAGTCAAAACAATTATGGGCTTGAGTCGTAAAAAAATCTTTGCATGACCCCTTTTACTCACAGGATTAACAGTTGTATCCACTACTGTTTCATCTTGTGGTATCTTTAATTTTTTCAACAATCTAGCCACACCAAAAGAGCCCGAAAATATTGGACCAACGATCCAAAATCTTAGTGCGTTTTTACCGACTAATGATTATAAGAAGATCTACGATCTTAGCTTTAGTTTTGAATTTAATAACTCAGGTGGTTATAACCCTTCACGATCAATGTCACCTAATGAAGGAGTAACTCCTGATAATGTTAATCGTCCTTATCGTGTATTTGGTACTGGATGATTGTTTGACTGACAAGATCACCCCGTTGATGAAGACGATCCAAGTGCAAAATGAACAGGATATTTTGCAACTAATTTACACGTAGCTGAAGCTTTATTAAACCCTTTAGATAACGAGCACTATCGTCCAGCTTGATATAAAAATGAACTTCCTTTACCAGGGGTTGACCGAACTGTATATTTCAACTTAGGAAAATGGGATGAAGATCTAGCCATTAAAAACAGACACAACCCAAAAGCATTAACCTATTTACCATTAAGTAATTTACCTAAAACGGTTTATGCAGCAACTTCTTTTTATAAAGAAGCACCAAAATGAATTACTCCGATTGCTATGGATAATCCAGGTATAAGAGAGTACATCGATTTTGCTGTTTTAGCAATTACTTTAGATCTTTCATGAACGTATCGGAATGGTCAAAAAGTTTATCGTTATAACGATGAATTCCAACTTTACAAACGTTGAATTATTCCAGCGATGAATATCGCAACATCGTTATGAAATAATAAAGGGCTTTATAACCAACCAGTAACTCCGCCTAATAAAAAAGAAGAAGATGATCCAACAACTGATGAGTTACCTCATTTAGGTTTTTTTGATCGTTCGGATTATGCTAATCCAAACGTGAGTTTAAATAACTTTAGTGTTTATCTTGGTGGATATCCTTATTATTCAAACTGACCAGCAACTCCTCAATACACTAAGTTTAGTGTTCCATCATTAATAAGAAGACAAGTTCCAATAACTAGTGATTCACGAGGTTCTCCTGGTTGAACAATTAACGCATTAAATCCAGGTCAAGTTGATGGTCAAAAGATTGCTACTTCAACTACTTTAAGTTCAAGTGGTGGAATCAGATCGGGAATTTATAACGCTGATATTGCAAGAAACTTCCAACTAGTTTATCGTAATGTTAAATACAAACAATACGGTTATGGATATATTATTCAAAACTCTAACTTATCAGCAGGTTCATCTGGTTCATTAGCATTAACTTCTAACAACCAAGCACTAGGTATTTATTTTGGTACTGTATCAGTTGATGCAACTGATGAAGCAACCTTTGGTTTAGTCGCTTCATTGTTTAATCCAACTCAGATTAATGTTAATGTTGTTACTGGTAATAACGTTTTTGAAACTGATACGATTGAACCTTACGATTTAATTTATGGTAATGATTTAATGACTGATGATTATGGTTCATACGTTAGAGCATTACAATCAATAGGATTATCATCACGTTTATTAACTCAGCTTAAAGAAAATTTAGCAAATAAACCAACTTTATCAGATAAAGATAATCAGCAAGCTGATAAAGTTAACAAATCATCTGATTCAAATAAAAAAGACGAGAAAGATAAAGATACTAAGAGAAACCCATTAGCAGCATTATTATCAGATATCTTTAATCGATTACCAACCTTTAATTAAACCTATAAAACAATTATGATTGGTTTATAACCAATCATTTTTTTATGTATATGTTTGATTTAGTTAACTTAGTCAATTAAAGAAATCTATGTTAATTTCTGAAATTTATTAATTTGACCTATTTACCTATTTATATTTATTAGGCGTATAATTTAAGCGTTCTTTTATAAATATATTTAAGATCAGATGATAGTTGATAAAAAAATCATTAAATACAACTTAATTATTTTTAATGTTTTATCAATCGTTGGTCTAATCGTTTTATTAGGTCTAACGTTTAGTAAAATCATTGGAATTCAATGGGTTTATAGTAGTTTATTAACTGTTGTGTTTTCAAACATTAGTTTAGTCATTGGGTTAATCTTACCCAATCTGCTATACAAAAGTGCAACTAAATTAAAAACAACACAATTCAAAACTGCTCGCTTTGGTTTTTTTATCTTTGGAGTAATAACATTATCTTCACGGCTATTTTGATACGCTGTACCAATTGTAATCATTGGATTTGTTAATAACTGACAATTCCAAGGAGAGGTGTTTAATGTTATCCCTGCTATTGCATGACCACTATCAATGATCGCTGTTCATATCGTAGTTAACTACTGATTATTAAATAAAGAGATTAAAGAACGTAATAAACTTAAGGAATTAAATAACAATGTTGCCACAGGAGATAGTCTACAAGCAGCTTTCTAGTACAGAAACTAGCAATGACTTTCTTAACTTATTAACAACAAAACCACTTGCATCACAAGGGATTGAGTGAACACCACTAATTCCAACTGCTCATGTTCTGTCGATCTTTCTGGTTTTGTTCATGATTGCAATATTAACGACTGTATACTACGTAAGACTAAAAAAACTAAAACCAACCGACCCACCAACTGGTTATGTTTTAGTTGTGCAGTTGTTAATCTTACAATTTGAAAATCTCACAGTAGATTTATTAGGTGAGAAAAACAGGCGACTTAGTTTATTATTTATCGTTATCTTTATCTACATTTTACTTAGTAATTTGTTGTCACTTGTTGGAGGAATTGCAGCCCCTACATCATCATCAACCGTAACGTTTTCATTAGGATTAATGTCATTCTTTGGAACGTTTATTATGGGAGTGAAATACCAAAAGCTAGCTTACTTCAAAGAGTTCTTTGTGATCATTAAGATCAAAAAGAAAACAATCCCTTTAATGATCAACCCATTAAATGTGATTGGCTACTTCGCGCCATTATTATCAATCTCATTACGGCTATGAGGTAATATCTTGGCTGGTTCGATCTTTATTGCTTTATTGTATAGCTTATTTAGAACGATCTTTACATTAGGATCACCAAGTACATTTAGTGCTGGGTTAATCTTTGGGACGTTAGCTGGTGGGTTAGTAATACCGGCATTTCACGTATATTTTGATATCCTAGTCTCAGCAATTCAGGCGTTCGTTTTTGTTTCATTGATGCTGACATATTGATCTCAACCGATCAAAGCAGCTGAAAATGAAGCTGAAGAAAGGCGCCAACAAGAACTAGAAAACCAACAACTAAATATGAAATAATTGCTTAATTGCATTATTTCATCAACCAAATTAAAAAATTTAATTTTTATAAACTTTTAATAAGAAAAAACTTTTAAAAACTACCACTTAAGGAAATAAAAACAATGAATATATTTTTAGTAATCCACGATTTAGTTAACCAAGCAAATGATGTTAATGTAAATATCTCAAACCACGTAGGTGCTTATATTGGTGCTGGGATGGCAATGACTGCAGCTGCTGGTGTGGGTGCTGGTCAAGGGCTTTCATCAGGTTTATGTGCTGTAGCTTTATCACGTAATCCAGAGTTATTACCCAAGATTCAATTATTTTGGATCGTTGGTTCAGCGATCGCTGAATCAAGTGCGATCTATGGGTTAATTATTGCGTTCATTCTAATTTTCGTAGCACGATAGTTATGCGATCTACAAGAGTTAAAAAACTTTTATTATTAAGTTTTAACTTCTTAATAATATCAACAATTGTTTCTTCTTGTTCGATTCCTGAAGAATTACAAGCTAAAACAATTGTTAATGAATTTTTCCCAAACTTTTGGGTTTTTGTTGCTCATACGATCGCATTATCAATCATTATTCTTTTTGGGATCTTTTTATTGTGAAAACCAACTAAACGGTTTTTAGCTAAAAGAAGTGAATTAATCCAAGCTGAAATCAATAATGCTAATGAGATTAAAAAACAAGCGCAAGAATTATTAGATAATGCTAAAAAACAGAAACAAGATGCTGAATTACAAGCTCGTGAGATCATCAATTTAGCAACTAACCAAGCTTATCGATTAAAAAATGATCTTGAAACCGATGCTAAGCGTAAAGCTAACCGCATTATTGAAAACGCTCATGCTGAAATCATTAAACAAGAATCGATCTTAAAACGTGAATTAGAAGATCGAATTGTTGATGTCGCACTTGAAGCTACTTCAACATTGATCCAAAAAAATGTGGCTAAAGAAGATCATGAGCGTTTGGTCAATGAATTATTAAAAAATCTAGATTAAACTTATGGATACTAATATAATGGGTTTTGCTAGAGCTTTAGTTGATCTAGCCCATGAAGAAAACAAAGTGCATTTGTTTTATGACAATCTTAAAGTTGTTTTTGATTTAGTTAAACAAAACCAAGACTTGATGTCATTAATGAATAGTCAAGTTTTATCCAAACATCAAAAACATGAGATTATTGATGTTTTGTTTAAAGAAAACTTAACCCAAACAATCGTAGATTTCTTAAAAGTGGTAATCGATAACCGTGAGTTTTTTAATATCAGAACGATCATTAAAAAGTTCTTTAGAATGATCGAAGAAGAAGAACACACGATCTTTATTAATGTTGTTTCAGCACGTGAATTAAGTGATGAACAAAAGACTTTGTTAGTAGAAAAACTCCATAAGAAGTTTAATTCTCAAGTAAAGATCTTATATCAAACTGATCCACGTTTAATTGCGGGAATTCGCATCCAATCAAATGATCTATTAATTGATAACTCAATTGATGGCAAACTAAAACTACTAAATCATCAACTAAGAACCCTATCCAAGGAAAACTAGACTATGGCAATTAATTTAAATGAATATTCTTTATTAATTAAAGATCAAATTAAAAAGTATGCTAATAAGATCATCAGTGATCAAAAAGGATACATTATCACGATTGGTGATGGGATCGTAAGAGTAAGTGGACTTGACGATGTTTTATTAAATGAACTAGTTGAGTTTGAAAACGGAGCTTATGGGATCGCATTAAACCTAGAACCTAACTCGGTTGGGGTGGTAATGTTATCAGATTATTTTGATCTGAAAGAAGGTTCTTCAGTTAAAAGAACTGGTAAAGTAATCCAAGCACCAGTTGGTGATGGGTTATTGGGTCGTGTCATTGATCCAATCGGTTTACCAATTGATGGTAAGGGTGAATTAACCAATATTAGTGGTTATGCGCCAATTGAACGATTAGCTTATGGGGTAATGCAACGTAAGAGCGTTCACCAACCTCTAGAAACTGGGATTTTAGCAATCGATAGTATGTTACCAATTGGTAAAGGTCAAAGAGAGTTAATTATTGGAGACCGTCAAACTGGTAAAACTACGATTGCAATCGATACGATTATTAACCAAAAAGGTAAAAACGTTAATTGTATCTATGTTGCCATCGGTCAAAAAAATTCTTCCGTTGCTCAAATCACTAGATTACTTGAAGAAACTGGAGCAATGGCATACACAACAATCGTTAGTGCTACTGCAAGTGAATTAGCAGCACTTTCATACATTGCACCATTTGCTGGTGTAACGATTGGTGAAGAGTGAATGCGTCAAGGTAAAGATGTCTTAATCGTATATGATGATTTATCTAAACACGCAGTTGCTTATCGTGCACTATCCTTATTATTAAGAAGACCTCCAGGTCGTGAAGCTTATCCTGGTGATATCTTTTACTTACACTCAAGATTACTTGAACGTGCTGGTAAATTAAGTGATGAATTAGGTGCGGGTTCAATTACGGCATTACCAATTATTGAAACTCAAGCTGGAGACATCTCAGCTTATATTCCTACTAATGTAATCTCAATTACAGACGGTCAATTATTTACCACCACTTCATTATTCAACTCCGGTCAAAGACCAGCAATTCACGTTGGGTTGTCAGTGTCTAGAGTTGGATCAGCCGCACAATTAAAATCAATTAAACAAGTTTCAGGTAGTTTAAAACTAGAACTTGCTCAATATCGTGAACTAGATGCGTTGTCACAATTTTCATCTGATCTAGATGCTGAAACTAAGGTTGTGCTTGAACACGGTAAACGTGTGATGGAGATGTTCAAACAACCTCAATCTAAACCTATTGATCAAACTAGTGAAGCAGTTTTATTATTTGGAATTAGAAACCGCTTCATCAAATGAATTCCAACTGATCATATCATTAAATTCAAAGAATTTATTCTAGATAAGATTAAAGATTCTGCTGTATATAAAAAACTAGATGAAAAGAAGACTTTCGATGATGAGATTACAAATGAACTTACCGCTTTCTTTAAAGATGTTGTAAAAAAATACACTTCAACACTTGTTGATTACAACGGTTCACTTTATGGTGATCTAAAAGAATTGGAGTAATTTTTATGGCTTCGATGCAAGATTTAAAACGACGGATGGAATCGATTACGGTAACCCATAAAATTACCAAAGCAATGAAGATGCTTTCAACCGTAAAACTAAATCGTTTTAAAGCAACTTTAAGTAAAACTAAAGAATTTTACCAAGAATTTTATGAAGTAATTGGAGCAATCATTACCAATTACAATAAATCACGACCACGTAGTGGTGTATCGAGTTCTCAATCAAATAAACGATTGTGAATCGTAATTAATACCCAACTAGGTTTATGTGGTTCATACAATACTAACGTTGGTAAATTATTAGTTAATGAACTATCAAAAGATGATGAAATCATCTTAGTAGGAACTAAATTAAATTCTTATCTAAAAACACGTAATTTTGAGGATCAAATCATTCATACGTATTCAATTAACGATAAGAATATTGATTTTGATAGTTCATATATGATTGGTAAGCATGTACTAGAATTACACGAAAAAAACCAGTATGATGCAATCAACTGTGTTTATACCAATTACATTAACAGCTTAACTTTTGAAGCTAAAAAGATTCAGCTGATTCCAGCTGATCCTTCGATCTTTCAAGCTGATACTTTAGATAAAATTAATGATAAATTCCCTAAAAATATCAGTTTTGAACCAGGTGTAGAAGTAATTATCCCAGCACTTGAAAAACAACTATTACAAGTAATCTTATATGGTTGTTTAATTGAATCTAAAGTGTGTGAGTACGCTAGCAGGCGGAATGCAATGGATACTGCTGCGAAAAACGCAGATGATTTATTTAACAAATATAAGTTGTTATATAACCAGTTACGTCAAGCCAAAATTACACAAGAAATTAATGAAATTGTTGCAGGAGCTGCCAAATAATCTATGAATACAAAATACAGTTATGGTAAGGTTTATCAAGTTGTAGGACCAGTTGTTGATGTTGTTTTTGAAAAACAAGACGACTTACCTAAGATCTATGATTGTTTAATCATTGATGAACCTAATATGAAACTTCATCTAGAAGTTGCGCAATTAATTGGGGATGATATTGCAAGATGTATTGCAATGGGTCCAACTGAAGGTTTGGCAAGAAATGTTAAAGTAACTTCAACCAACCAACCAATTTCAGTACCAGTTGGTACTGAAGTATTAGGTCGGATGTTTAATGTGATTGGTGAACCAATTGATGAGAAGAAACCGATTGATCCTTCAGTTAAAAGAATGTCAATTCACCGACCAGCTCCAAGTTTTGCAGATCAAGCTAATGAGTTAGAGATTTTCGAAACCGGAATCAAAGTAATTGATCTATTAATTCCATATGCAAAAGGTGGAAAGATCGGTCTATTTGGTGGAGCTGGTGTTGGTAAAACAGTATTGGTGCAAGAATTAATTCATAATATTGCAACTGGTCACGGTGGTTTATCTGTCTTTGCTGGAGTTGGTGAAAGAACTCGTGAAGGAAACGATCTATATTATGAAATGATCGAAGGTGGGGTTATTGATAAGACTGCACTAGTGTTCGGTCAAATGAATGAACCTCCAGGTGCTAGAATGCGTGTTGCACTTACTGGTTTAACGATGGCTGAATACTTCAGAGATGTTAATAACCAAGACGTTTTATTATTTATTGACAATATCTTCAGATTCACCCAAGCAGGTTCTGAAGTATCTGCACTATTAGGTCGGATGCCTTCAGCAGTAGGTTATCAACCTACTTTAGCTGAAGAAATGGGTTCATTACAAGAACGTATTACTTCAACTAAATCTGGTTCAATTACTTCAGTTCAAGCCATCTATGTACCTGCAGATGACTTAACTGACCCTGCACCTTCAACAACATTTACCCACTTAGATGCTAAAACAGTTTTAGACCGTAATATTGCTTCACTTGGAATCTTTCCAGCAGTTAACCCGCTAGATTCAACATCAAGATTGCTTGATCCAAGTGTGGTGGGAATCCAACACTACCAAACTGCTAGAAAAGTTCAGATGATCTTACAAAAATTCTTAGAATTACAAGATATTATTGCCATTCTAGGTATTGATGAACTATCTGAAGAAGATAAATTGACTGTTTCAAGAGCGCGTAAGATTAGAAACTTCTTATCTCAACCTTTCTTTGTTGCTGAAAAATTCAGTGGTAACAAAGGTAAATACGTTCCAATCAGTGAAACAATCAAAGGGTTTAGTGAGATCGTTGAAGGTAAACATGACGATCTGCCTGAACAAGCATTCTTCTATGTTGGTTCAATCGATGAAGCAATTGAACGAGCTAAAACATTAACACATAATGGTTAAACTTAAAGTCTTAAGTCCAAAGGGTGTCCTTTTTGATGATGATATTGATATGATCTTAGTCAAAGGTGCTGAAGGTTATGCTGGTTTTATGAAAAACACTCAACCTTCAATCTTTGCGATCAGTAACTCTGTAGGTTATATCACCTATCCTGATAAAACCAAAAAGTCAATCGTTATTGAGGATGCAACTCTATTTTGTAACAAAGATATGATCAAGATCTTTGCTTTAGATTTTGTCATTGCAGACAACTTATCTTACGATGAGATCATGAAGCGTAAACAAGATCTTGAATCTAAGATCAAAGATACGACTGATTCTAAAGAGTTAATTCGTTTACAACACGCTTTGGATATTGAATTATTAAAATTAAAAGAAGCTAAATAATGGATCGTTTAGATTTAACTAACGCCTCGATATTACAAGATAAGATCAATCAAATTGATGCTTGTCATCTTTATAGTGCACTTACTTATTATTCTTGATCTTTTTATGGTCTTGATATCTGTTATCAGATCAATGAAAAAGGGATCAGTTTTTTTGGCAAAGTCAATTTAGAAAATAATATCTTGCATGATATCTTGCAAGATAAATACTGTCCATCACAAAAAGTAATCTTTGCACCTATCACTAAACCAGATCAACCAAATGATTTTTTAGATCTGATTCAAGAACAAATCAATCAACTAGATAAATCAAAAGGTATTTATATTGATGATTTAACTAATACTGAACTTGAATGAATCAAGTCTAAATATAATGTTGATATCATCCATGAAAGTTCAACGAACTTCTTATACAAAACTAAGAAGATCATGACTTTAGCTGGTAAAAGTTTACAAAAAAAACGTAACCATCTAAATTACTTTCTTAAGCAATATGCAAATGACACCACAATCAAGATCAACCAAGAAGTTGATCTTGATAAACTAGAAAAATTCTATGTTGATTGAATTAATGATTGTGATGATCCTTCGGAATACCAATCTGAATTAGATTTATTTCGAGCTATCAAACCATTAATTAAAAATGGTTCATTAAAATTAACAGTTTTATATTACCTAGATCAAATTATTGGTTTTTGTGTTTCGTATTCACTTAACAATCGATGTGAGATCTTTATTGAACATTGTGATGAAACTTATCGTGGTTCATACCAATATTTATTAAGTAATACTTTAAAGATCCATCATAGTAATGATGCAATCACTGATCGCCAAGATGATATGGGTAATGCATCTATCTCGTATTCAAAATTGTCTTACAAGCCTGAATGTATCATTAAGCGTTATTTAGTAAGAATCATATGTTAGAGTTAACAAAAGATCCAGTAATAATTGAACAATTCAAGTATTTTTATCTAAGAGCATTTAAAGAAGAAAATGAATTTTCTTGGGATTATTTAATTAATGCTTATTATGGTAAAGAGATCAAAATCTTTGTTGAAAAAGATATTAAGAAAAACTTTAAATATGGTTGTTTTGTTTTAGATAAAAAACTAATGATAAATAATGAACCAAAAACAGCAGCGCTAGTTTTTGGCGTTGTTAGTGATGAGCGTTTTAGAGGTAAGGGTGTTCTTAACACAGGATTCGAACCGTTTTTAATTGAGTTGAGTCAACAATACGATTTGGTGTTAATCCAAAGTTTTAATTGGAAGATTTATCGTAATTTTAAGTTAGAACCACTTGACAACTTACATAAGTTTGCGATTCTAAATCATTTTAAAAACCATCATTATTCAAATAAGATCGATCTATTTAACTTTCATGTTTACCAAGATAAGATCAACGATCTTTATCAGATTCGTAAACAATATTTAATTAAAAATAAGATTGATAACTATTGCGATTATTCATTAGATGAATACAAGAAATACTTATTATTTAATTTCTTAATTGGGGATGTGATCTATTGATCTGACAATAGTTATTGTCAGATCAATAAAGATTTTGAAGCTTATCAACTTTATTATCTAGACAAAACCGAAGTCAATGATTTTATCTTAAGGATTCCAACAATCTTAACCTTAAGTTTAAACGATTATCAGATCGACGATTTTAAAAGCAATCAAGCACTAATTAAAACCAATCAAACCAACTTTACCCGTTGTTATTACCAATCCAAATTAAAAATTAAGCAGATATTCTTCAACGAATTCAATTAATTATGTTATAATTCATATGGTAATCACGACTGGAAGTATAGCTCAGCTGGTTAGAGCACACCCCTGATAAGGGTGAGGTCGATGGTTCAAGTCCATTTACTTCCACCAGTTTTTTTGGGGACGTAGCTCAATTGATAGAGCACCTGACTTGCACTCAGGAGGTCGAGGGTTTGACCCCCTTCGTCTCCACCATTAATCTTTAGATTTTTACATCTACCAAGATTTTTTATCTGGTATTCAATACAATCAATATACGAACAGTTAGGTAGCTAGCTTTTCGTATATTTTTTATATATAATAGTAGAATTAAGAACGTTACTAACGTTAATGGATTCAAAAAATGAAGAAGATAGCAATTATCACTGATTCATCATCAACAATTAGAGCTAATGAATACAACGATGTTTTTGTTGTGCCATTACAGATCACTGTAAATAACAACAAAACCTACCTTGATGGTGTTGATATTCAACAAGAAGAGGTTTATGATCTTTTAGTTAATGATAAAAATGTCGATATCAAAACATCGATGCCGCTTGTTCAATCAATGCTTGAAGTTACTAAAAAAGCTGCAAAAGAATATGATCATGTTTTTGTTTTAACGATCTCTGGTGGATTGAGCGGAACTTATAATCAGTGAAAATTAGTGATTGATTCTGAACTTAAAGATTATAAGAATATTAGTATCTTTGATTCGTTTGATGCTGCAATATCACTAAGATGATTAGTTAATGATGTTCAAGAACTAATCAAACAAGACAAATCAATTAAAGAGATTGAAGAATACATCACTAATTGAAAATCACGCATCTGTTCAATGATTGTGGTGAATGATTTAACCCAATTACGTAAGGGTGGAAGAATCTCAAAAATGAAATCATTGATTGCAGGAATCTTAAAGATTAGTCCAATAATTGCTTTTCAAAAAGGAATTAACCAATTAGTTGATAAAGCAATTAATGTTAAAGCTGCAATCGAAAAATGTATTAGTTTTGCTAGCAACTCTTTAAAGTTGACCAAAAACAAATTAGTTAAGATTGGTTTTTGTCATACCTTTAAAGAAGACAAGAAAGTAAAAGAAGTAATTAAACTAATCAAAGAAAAACTAAAAGATTTAAGCATTAAAGATCTTGATGTTGTACTCATCACCCCTGTGATTGGAGTACACACTGGTGTAAATGCTTTTTGTATGAGCTTTTTAACTAAGTAAATTAAGCAATTTTTTAAACCTGAGGTTTAAAAAATTTTTTATTAATTAGCAGATTAATATTAAAAATATTAAAATCAAAAACGAGAGTTAATTAAAAAATAACTATAAAGAAAGAGAAATACTTAAATGTCAAAAATTAAAATTGGTATTAACGGATTTGGCCGAATTGGTCGTTTAGTTTGTCGTGAATTATTAAATCACGACGACGTAGAAGTTGTAGCCGTTAATGATTTAACTGATGCTAAAACCCTTGCTTACTTATTAAAGTATGACACAGCGCACGGTAAGTTGAGTCAAAACGTAAGTTCAACTGATAGTGAAATAGTAGTAGGTAGTCACAAAATCAAAGTTTATAGTGAAAAAGATCCTGCACAAATTCCTTGAAAAGATCACAACGTTGATTTAGTAGTTGAATCAACTGGTCGTTTCTTAACTCAAGAAGCAGCTAGTGCACACATCAAAGGTGGTGCTAAGCGAGTTGTATTATCAGCTCCAGCTAAAGAAAAGAACATTAAAACTGTAGTTTACAATGTAAACCACAATGAAATTAAAGCAGATGATACTGTAATTTCAGCTGCAAGTTGTACAACTAACTGTTTAGCTCCACTTGTTAAAGTGCTAGAAGACAAGTTCGGAATTAAAGTTGGTTTCATGACAACTGTTCACGCTTACACAGCTGATCAAAGATTACAAGATGCTCCTCACTCAGATTATCGAAGAGGTCGTGCTGCTGCATTTAATATGGTACCAACTTCAACAGGTGCTGCTAAAGCAATCGGTTTAGTTGTTCCTCAAGCTACTGGTAAGTTAAATGGGATCGCAGTTAGAGTTCCTACAATCACTGGTTCATTAGTTGATCTAACTGTTAAATTAAATAAAGATACAACTGTAGAAGAATTAAACGCCGCTATGAAAGCTGCTGCTTCTGAATCATTCATGTACTCAGAAGATGAAATCGTTTCATCTGATATCTTAAATGAAACTCACGGTTCAATCTTTGATAGTAAATTAACTTCAGTACTTGAAGCTAATGGTGAAAAATTATACAAACTATACGCATGATATGACAACGAATCTTCATACGTTGCTCAATTAGTAAGAGTTGCTAAATACTTTGCTAAACAATAATTAAAGAAAGCTGAATATAGAAATAATAAGTGATGATTGAATACAACAAGAAAACTCTAAAAGATGTTGATCTAAAAGATAAAACCGTAATTGTACGTGTGGATTTCAACGTACCAATTAAAGACAATAAAGTAGTTGATGAAACTAGAATTGTTCAAGCACTAGATACAATTAAATATCTAATTGAACAAAACTGTAAAGTTGTTTTATTAAGCCACTTAAGTAGAATTAAATCATTAGATGATATTAATTCTAAGAAAAAAAGCTTAAGACCAGTTTATGAAAATCTAAAAACCAAACTTGATCACGTAAGCTTTTTAGAAGAAAACGTTGGTTATGATGTTGTTGAAGCAGTTAAACAACTTAAACACAAAGAAGTTTTATTATTAGAAAACACTCGTTATAACGATGTTGACTTCAAAGGTGAAGTTGTTAAAAAAGAATCTAAAAACAGCCCTGAATTAGGTCGTTTCTGAGCTAGTTTAGCTGATGTGTTTGTAAACGATGCTTTTGGAACATCTCACCGTGCACACGCTTCAAACGTTGGGATTGCTGCTAATATTGCTCAATCTTGTATTGGTTTCTTAGTTCAAAAAGAACTAGAAGCATTATCAAAATTAACAAATGATCCAAAACGTCCATTTGTTGTAATCTTAGGTGGTGCTAAAGTATCAGATAAATTAAAAGTAATTGAATCGTTACTAAAATCTGCTGATCATATCTTAATCGGTGGTGGAATGGTTAATACTTTTAATAAAGCCAAAGGTTATCATATTGGTAAATCGTTATTCGAACCTGATATGTTAGAAACTGCTAAGAAGATCTTAGAAGAAGATAAAACTAATAAAATCGTTTTAGCAACTGATCAGATGGTAACTAAAGCTAGTGCAATTACTGATATTAAAACAGCACCTGCTGGTAAGTGTGTGTTTGCTAAAGATGAAACTCACGACGAAGACTTTGAAGCTTTAGATATTGGTGTTCAAACTATTGAAACTTTCAAATCTTACATCTCTAAAGCTAAATCAATCTTTTGAAATGGTCCTTTAGGTGTGTTTGAAAACCCTAATTATGAACGTGGATCACATGAGATTGCTAAAGCAATTAGTGAATCTGATAGTTACAGTGTAATCGGTGGTGGTGATAGTGCTGCTGCTGCAAATCAATTTAAATTAGCAGACAAATTTAGTTTTGTTTCAACTGGTGGTGGTGCTTCATTAACATTTATGGAAGAAACTGTTTTACCAGGAATTGAAGCGATCCAAGCTAAATAGTAAAAATAAAATCAAAAAAATAATCCTTCAATCGAAGGATTATTTTTTATTTATTAATAAAAGCGAAATAAGAAAGTATCAAAAATCTAATAATTGTACAAAAATATACCTATTACCCAATTTGTTTAAAGTAATTTTTAATATAAAAAATGAAGTTATGGTTTTAAACATAAAAATTATTACATTTCAAAACCGTAATCGTCATTCTTATTTTTCTTTTCTTTTTCTTCTTTCTTTAATCTTTGTTTATATTTTTCATAATCATTGAATAAAGTACTTAAACTTATAGTTAAAATCTTTGAAGCAGATGAATCTTTAAAGTTACAGTTTTTATTTTCTCAAAAACCAGGTGGATCCTTCTTAAAGTTATTCATTATAGTTTCTCATGTAAGTTTAAACCTTTCATCAATAAAATCATTGTAAATTCCTGCTTCCTTAGAGTAAAGAGCTTTATTACCTAATCAAACATTGTTTCTTCCGTTTTTGAGCTCTTTTGTATTTTCAATTCAGACTTTTTGAACAGTATAATCTCCTTTTTCTATAAAATCATTCATTTTTTCTAAAATTTGTTTTGCTATATAATTTGGTAAGTCGTATGGGTTAAGTTTTAAATCATTACTATCTAAAGCTCCGTAAATTTTCTCAAAATCATATCTATTCATCACTTGAATATTAGATACATTGACATAATTTAGTTTTCCATTATAAATAAACTCAACGTTATGGGGTAGTAACGGTTTTGTTCTCGGCGTCCCATCGGCATTTACACCTTCACCACTTCTGCAATTGAGATAATAGACATTAGATTTGTCATATCAAATAACTAATGGCCGCAAATTATGGCCCTGTGAATGTGCTAATATACGTTTGCCTTTTTCGTCGAAAGATGTTGTCTCAATTTCGATATTATTTCTTGTTTTTCATATAACTTTCATATAAGAAATTTTACTATTCTTAGCCTTAGAAAGAATTAAAAAAACAGCCATTTCTGGCTGTTTTAATCCACTAGCGCCCAGTTGTACTATCTAGAATACATACAAAAAGGCACTTGCATTTACAACTTGATCTAGAATACCATTATAAATACATCCCCTACGCTTGAATACAATATAAATTGCATCCTACGCCCCGACGTTTAAAGGGACGCCCAGTTAAATAATTAACTGGACACATCATTAATATTATAACACTAATGGGAATGCATCGACAAAATAAAAAAACAACCATTTTTGGTTTTTTTATAATTAACCGCACCTAAATGTATTATCTAGAATTACATAGAATAAAGTACTTATATCTATAATTCGATCTAGAATAAAATTATAAATATATCCCACCAACGGTTGAACACAATACAACATTGTATTCTACGCCCCGTCGTTTAAAGGGTGTTCGGTTAAAATTATCAAACTATTAATATAATTACAATTAGCTAAAAAATAGAATTTGCAAAATAAAAAACAGTCATTTCTGACCGTTTTAATCATCACCAGCGCCTAGTTGTACTATCTAGAATTACATACAAAAAGGCACTTGCACTTATAGTTTTAATCTAGAATACAACTATAATTACATCCCCTACGCTTGAACACAATATAAATTGCATCCTACGCCTTGTGGTTTAAAGGGATGCCCAATTAAATAATTAACCGGGCTCACATTATAATTATATCACCAATAGGAAACGAATAAACAAAACAAAAAAACAGCCATTTCTGACTGTTTTAATCATCATCAGCACCTAGATGTACTATCTAGAATTGCATACAAAAAGGCGCTATGCATTTATAATTTTAATCTAGAATCCCATTATAAACACATCCCCCACGCTTGAACGCAAAATAATTGCATCCTACGCCTTGGCGTTTAAGGGGATGCCCAGTTAAATAGTTAACTGGGCTCATCATTGATATTATAACACTAACGGGAAACGAATCACAAAACAAAAAACAGCTATTAATAGCTGTTTCAAAAAACCATCAGCGCCTAGATGCACTATCTAGAATTACGTGCAAAAAGGCGCTATGCATTTATAACTTTAATCTAGAATTCCATTATAAACACATCCCCTACGCTTGAATACAATATAAATTGTATCCTTCGCCCGGACGTTTAAAGGGATGCCCAGTTAAATAATTAACTGGGCTCACATTATAATTATATACAAAATAGGAAACGAATCAACGAAACAAAAAACAGCTATTAATAGCTGTTTCAAAAACCTTAACCACCTAGATGTTCTATCTAGAATTGCATACAAATTGGCGCATGCATTCATAATTTTATTCTAGAATCCTATTATAAACACTTTCTCTTACGCTTGAACATAACGAAATTGAGTCTTGCGCTCTCTTATTTAAAGTGGGGTTGTTTAAACGAGTTTTACCGTTGCTTTAATTCTTTAACTACAAAAATTAAATTGGAGTTGTTTGTCTGATTATTATGAAAAATAACGACATGTTACGATTCGTGTAAAAATCTAACTAACTTTTTTCCATCAGTCTAAATATAAATTTATACACATTTTTACACAACATAATTAACAATAGTTAAACATTATTTTCATATATATATATATATATATTCGTGTATAATCAAGAAGAATTTTATTTTAACGATATATTATGGAAAACAAACAAACAAATCCTAACGAAAATCAACAACCTGAAGGAACATCTAACGATCGTCCATCATCAAAAAGTAGAACTACAGTTTCTCTTTTATCATTCTTTTTAGGTGGATTAGGTGTTGATAGATTCTACGCTGGTAGAACAGGTTTAGGTATTGCTAAATTGTTAACTGGTGGTGGTTTAGGTGTTTGAGCACTTATTGACTTTATCATTGCTTTAATGGGTAACATGAAAGACGGTGACGGATTAAAAATTTCAAATTGATAATTTTGAAAGTTTAAATCCTAAAAAGCTTAAATATTACTGATATTTATAAAAAATAAACAAAGTAGACTTTGTTTATTTTTTTTATATATAGATCCAAAATTTGTAACTTAAATTAATAAAAAGACTAAACAACCTATAAGTTTGAACATCTATTAAAATACCTGAAAAACATTAACCTTATAAGTCGTTAAAAGTTCAAGTTCAAATTATTATTCTTCTTTATTTCATTACAAATCTATAAACATTTCATCAAATAAAATTAAGAAAAAAGAAGTATTTTTTGCTTTTTTTGCTTATATATATATATATATATAATTAGTAATGTTAAATCTTATTTTAAGGAGAACATTATGCAAGAACGAACAATTGACCATGGCGGTGACGGTGCATCACCAAAATGTATAGTTGTACTTTCTATTTTATCTTTCTTGTTTGGATATCTAGGTGTTGATAGATTCTACTCAGGTAGAATGGGCTTAGGTGTTTTGAAATTAATTACAGCAGGTGGCTTAGGTTTTTGATGAATCTGAGACTTCATTACTGCTGTAATGGGCAAGCAAAAAGATGTAGATCGATTACCAATTACAAAAAATCGTCTATAAAATTTGAAGTTATAAAATACTAAAACAGTACAACATTAGAATTAATAAACAAAGTAAACTTTGTTTATTTTTTTTATGTTTAGGCAAAATTCAGACTAAATAAAACTTTGCGGTGCTTATTTTTAATTATTAAATAAACTTCAATAATTTTGGAGCAGTTATCCCTTGCTTAATACCCAATAACTTCTTTCTCAACTAATTCAATGATCCCTTGCTCAATATCACCTACTGCAACAGTATGATACTTATTGTATCTAGGGTTATAAAACCCTAAGTATTTAATCTTTTCAAACATATCTTTATGAATCGAATGAAGTCCTAATCTTCAATAAACAAAGATCTGTAAAGTCTGTTTTGAATAGTAGACTGGATTAACTGAAACCTTAAAATCTCATAAAGTATCTTCTGTAATAAAATCACAGTCTCCACTGATGATTTTATCTGTTAATCCCTTTTCAAATGTTGTTCCATATGAAACTAATTCTTTCTGTGAATTAATAAAGTTTAGTGAACGATTAACCATCTCTCTTACATGGTTAATACTTATATCATTTGGGTCTAATATAAAGGGATCTTCATATTCTGTTATTCCTTGTCGATAATAGTGATCAAAAGTAGTTAATCTGATTGCAGCTATAATAACATCATCATCTAATGATTCATTAATCTGGTCTAATAAATATCAAAAATCGTCTAATTGATTGATTAGTATTGCTCCCATTAAAGATATCTTAAATGATCCATTTGGATCACTTGATAACATGTATCTAGTTAGATAATCTACTACAAGCCCCATTAAAGTAGGATGGATGTTTTCTAATTTATGAGATAAAAATTCATCAGGAACTAAAGAATGCTCTTTAAACATTTTAAATGGTAAATAACCACCCTTAGGTTGGGTGGTGTATCTAATGACAGTTGTTACTGAACCACTGATTAATTTTGTTTCTTCTTTGTTCATATTTAGATTTTAGTTGAGAAAGTCTTATTTATGGCGAAAATATCGTATGTATATATTCTAAGTTAGCTAGGATATCATTAAGAGAATTATTTATGATTTTGCATCCAGTGGAACGGGAAAAATCAATATCATATTAGAAAAAGCAAGCTAATCGTTTAAAACAAAAACTAATCTGACTTATTGACTATTTATCAAATAATTTCGCAGATGTACTTAACTCGCTATATTTCTACAGGTAAGAAAAATAAATGTTGTAAATAAGTATTTATAAAATTTGTCCCATATCAATAAAGAATTGTCCCAAAATATAATATAATCTTAAAAAAGATAGTAGGCGTAATAACGTGAAAAAGCAAAACGTTTTAAATTTAATCAAATACCATGTGGAAAGAAATGAAAATTCCTTTAGAGATGAGGCTATAACAATAGCAAGATCTTTTGATAGTATCGGAGATTATCAGTTGTCTGAGTATATTTTGGGCTTAATAGCTGAAGCAAATTTATATTCACCGCAAGGTAGTGATTTCGAAAGCGAGTTTTTAAAACAAATTGAAATAAAAAATTTAGAGGCCTTAAATTTACCGCATGAAATAGTGAAAGATATCAAAGGGATTATTAATGCTGTAAATCATAATGTTGGGATTAATAAATTTTTATTCGAAGGATTACCAGGAAGCGGGAAAACAGAAGCAGTAAAAAATGTTGCAAGATTACTTGAACGCACACTTTTTAGAGTGGACTTTGAAAATCTGATTGATAGTAAATTGGGACAAACCAATAAAAACATTAGCAAAGTTTTTAAAGAAATAAATATGCTTCCAAACGCAAATAAGGCCGTGGTCTTATTTGATGAAATTGACGTTATTGCTTTGGATCGAATTAATTCTAATGATGTTAGAGAGATGGGGAGAGTAACGTCTACGATCTTAAGAGAATTAGACAGATTAACAGACCTTAATAAAGAAATAGTAATAATGGCTACTACTAACCTATATTCCAATTTTGATAAGGCGTTATTCAGAAGATTCGATTCAGTTATTAATTTTAATAGATATAGTAATGATGATTTAATAGAAGTAGCAGAATACTTTTTTTCTTCGTTTAGCAAGAATTTTAAAGGGATATCAAAAGATACAAAATTATTTAAAAAGATATTGAAAACAGCAAAAAAAATCCCTTATCCTGGAGAGCTGAAAAACATAATAAAGACATCTCTTGCTTTTAGTGATCTTGATTCAGAGTATGATTATTTGAAAAGACTATACAATAGCTTAATCGGAAATTTAGAGCAAAAGAATATAAATCAGCTTCATGAAGAAGGTTTCACTGTAAGAGAAATAGAAAAGTTAAAAGGAGAATCTAAAAGTACTATCTCAAGAAAGTTGCAGAAGGAGAAAGTAGACAGTGAATAATATACTGGAATTAAAAGGGAAATTCGATCAAACCCCTAAACCTGTTGTTCCTGGTGGTGGCGTAGCCATGAACGGTAACTTTGACGTCACTACACAGCACTTGTTAAAATTAGAAACTGATCTACGCAGGATTAAAAAATTTTGGGATGAAAAACCGAGACCGTTTGAAGGAGTTTTAATTAGCGTTTATTACAACAAAATTGTTGCAAAAAGCAATCGAATTGCAGGGCTTTTTAAAGGTAAGAATTCTAATAAAGCCGTTGTTGGAGCAAAATTTATTAACGATAAGAATGATAAGAAAAGACACGCAATAACATATTTTCTTGATGAGTCTGATTTGGCAAAAAGCATAGAATTGATTTCTAACGCTTCCAAAATTTTGTCACAAAAATTTGCAGGAATGATGAACAAGAGTAAATTTGAAGATAAAAATTATGTGAATTCACAAGTTTTTGTAAATCAGTCTGTGTCAATGTGAAAGTTTAAACAGGTAATTGCAGATGTATCATACATTGAATATTTTGACGTAGAACTTCCTAATACAGACGCAAAGGAAAGTATTATAACTTTGTATGACGTAAAAGAAAAAATCGAATTATTACTTGAAAAACTTGGGATATACATTTTAGGTAACAGAATTTTAGATAATCAAACTGTTCTTTTGGATGAAAAACAAGTGGAACAACTTTTTGATAAAGCGCCCTATCTTGTTTCAATGTCGACCGTCGATCTGTCAAGTTTACCGTCTGATGATTCCATAAATGAAGAACAAAAAGAAATGGTGACTATACCAGATCCAACAAATAATGAACCTACAATTGGTGTGATAGATACCTTATTCGATAAAAGAGTTTATTTTAGTAATTGGGTTGAATATCATGATATGGTCCATAAGGATATACCAAGAGATCCAAAAGATTATAATCATGGAACAGCAGTGTCTTCCATTATTGTTGATGGACCAAGATTAAATCCTTGATTGGACGATGGTTGTGGGAGATTTAGGGTTAAACATTTTGGAGTGGCGGTAGGCGCTCGATATTCTTCATTTTCGATAATAAAAGAAATAAAAAGTATCGTAAAAAATAATTTAAATATAAAGGTATGAAATATCTCACTTGGTAGTAATCAGGAAATCAACGACAACTTTATTTCAGCTGAGGCTGCAATATTAGATGAAATTCAGTATAAATACGATGTGATATTTGTTATATCTGGAACAAACAAACCGAATAATAAAGATATAGTGAAAATAGGTTCTCCTGCAGATTCTATTAATAGTATGGTCGTCAACTCAGTTAGTAAGGATAATGAGCCTACTGAATATACACGTAAAGGAGTAGTATTATCTTTTTTTTCGAAACCTGACGTAAGTTATTATGGAGGTAGTAAAAAAAGTAAAGAAGACTACATTAATGTTTGTGAACCTTTAGGACTGGGAAAACTAACTGGTACTTCGTATGCTGCACCTTGAATTGCAAGAAAATTATCATATTTAATTGACGTATTAGGGTTTAAGAGAGAAGTTGCAAAAGCTATGATCATTGATGCAGCGAGAGGTTGGAATGATAATCCTAAAAAAATTGACTTATTTGGACACGGAATTGTGCCTATTAAAATAAAAGACATTCTTGAAACAAAAGATAATGAAATAAAATTCGTGGTATGAGGTACTAGTGAAAAATGAAATACATCTAACTATAAATTTCCTGTTCCTCTAAAAGATAATAAGTACCCATTTATTGCAAAGGCGACAATGTGCTATTTTCCAAAATGTAATAGATTGCAAGGGGTAGACTATACAAATACAGAATTGAATTTGCACTTTGGTCGAATAGGAGCTGATGAAAAAATTAAGGATATTAAAGGTGATAAGCAAAATACTGAAGACACATTAGATGGAGAAAATTATTACATTTATGAAGGTGGAGCTAGAAAACTGTTTAGAAAATGGGATAATGTAAAGTACATTTCAGAGAAAGAAACAAAAAGAAACATACCAAAAGAATCTTATGGAAAAAAATACTGAGGTATGGAAATAAAAACAAATAACCGATTAGATCACCAAGATGGTGTAGGTGTTAAGTTTGGTGTAGTTGTAACACTCAAAGAAATAAACAAAGTTAATAGAATCGGCGAATTTATTAGAAATTGTTCATCGAATGAATGATTAGTAGAGCAAATTGATATTAAGAAGAGAGTAGAGCTTCATCAAAAGGTTAATGAAGATATTGAGTGGGAATAGCATAAAAACTAAAAAATCTAGATATATAAAGATTTTCCAGACTGTAAAAACTTTAATAAAACATTAAAAATAAACGTACAGAAGCTTTTTCGACATTTTAGGCGACCTTAGCAAACAACTTTTAGTATCCTAGTTATTTCTATTTTTATTATTCTGAACGCCTTGTAAAGATACAAATTCTTTGTTAATTACTAAAACTAAAACTTAATAATTAGAATTAAACGAAATCGTTAGTCCTTCTTTCTTACTTAAAAATTAAAAATTCACAAAATTCGTATATAATAATTAGAAAACTTTTTTAAATTCTTAAAAAAGGTAATAAATTTGAAATAAAAATAATTTGTACAAACTTTAAGGAAACACCGAATTAATCGGTGTAGATGATTAAAACAATGATAAGACTTAAACAAAATAAAAGTAAGTTGGGGCTGTTTGCCTCGTTATCAATGATGATTGGATCTGTAATCGGGGTCGGTATTTTTGTAAAAAATATCGGTGTGTTCCGAGCAACAGGCAATAATCCAACTTTAATCATCGCTGCGTGGGTACTTAGTGCAATTATTACGCTATTATTAGCGCTTTCATTTATTGAAGTAAGTTCTACCGGAAGTTCTAAATTTGGGGTTTCTGGTTATTGTGATATTAGTTTAGGTAAAAAAGCGGGACGCTTTTTTAAGATCTCACAATCCCATTTTTATAACGGGATTATTGGTGTTGTGTTGTTTATGTATGCTGGTGAACTGTTTTTATCGATGGTCGATTCGAGCGGTTCGATGGGATTATTAAATGATCTAAATAATACATCACCACGTGCATCAATCTTATTAACAATTGGTATTGGTTTTGTTTTCTTTTTAATATTCTTAGCAATCAATTCATTATCACTAACTGCATCAAAAGCGTTTCAATCTGCTAGTGTGATCATTAAATTCTTGCCGATAATCATCATTACAATTGTTGGAATTATTGCTGGTGCTAATAATTATGAAAAATCATTATTAAACCAAGCAACTGCTAGTACTACTACCAATCCGATGATTGATAATGCTAGATCATTTACCACTATCTTGGTAGTTTTACCATCAATCTTATTCTCTTTTGACTCTTTCTTAGGTTTTACTTCAATTCAAGATAAGATGTTAAAACCACAAAAATACACTAAGATCATCTTATCAATTGGGGTGATTACAGTTTCAGTTGCTTATATCTTAATTACTCTAGGAATGATCTTTCTAGGTAATGGATTTGCTGTTGTAGCGATTAATAACGACTTATTAACAAAAGTGTTCGGGACTGATCCCCAAAGAGCTCAAGCAATCGCTTATGGATTCAGAGTTGCCTTTAATATCTTCTTATTAGTATCTATTCTTGGTGTATCTAATGCGTTTATGATTGTAACGATTTCTAACCACCAAGGATTGATTAATGATGATTTAATCTTTGGTTCGAAATGATTAAAGAGAAGATTCAATCATAAGTTCAATACAGTATCTGAACAAGATAAGTTATATAACTTCAAATCACAAGCAATGGGGATTATCTCTTACTTGTTTATTGTTGTGATCTTTGGAGCGATTATAGCAGCTATTAGTATTGGAATGGGAAATGACCGGATTGCTGATGGGATTACTAATTTCCCAACCTTATTCTTCTTTATTGTTTATGCACTAATTCCGTTTGCTATCTTTATTAAACGTGTCAAAGTAATGCTTAAAAATAAAGATAAGTCATTAACTACCGAAGAAAAGAAAGAGTTGAGATTATTAACTAAATCTCAAACGCTTGATGGCACTCAACAAGCTAGATTAAACCAATTAAAAGAAAAAGAAGCTAACTACATCCAACTATTTAAACTATCTGAAGAACACAAGATTACTAAGTTCTTTATGTTTATTGCTCCTGTTGCTTCAATCTTGGTGTTTATCATCTTTGCATATCAAGGAATCTGAGCATTTTTAATTGACCCAATCATGACTTCAATTAAAGATCCTTCATCAACAACTGGTGCGTTCGGTGGATTCATTGATTCAGCAACTACAGTTGGTGGTAAAGGGTTACCAAACTACATGTTAACTGTCATTTACTTTGGGTTATTAGCAATCTTCTTTTTCATTCCTTGAATTAATTCGTTCTTACAAAAACGTTATCCTAACGTTTAATCTACCTAGAATTATGATCTAGTTAAAAAGTTGACTTTAGTATAATTATTAAAGAATATGAGTGACAAGATCGATCATAATTTAGACAATCAAACTTCATCATTAGATCAATTATCTAAATGAGAAGCTTTTCTAGAAGGATATAAAAACTTCTATGGTTTTGATTTTGAATGATCGAAATACATTAAAGATTGCAAACTTTATTATGGATATTTTAATATCCATAATTTCATTAAGACCTATGGTAAAGAATGTGAAGAAGACTTCAAAAGGTTTAAGCAATCAATTGCATTAAAAAAACAAGAAGAGATTAATAAAGAACAAGCTGAACAAGAGATCTCAAAAGAATTGTTTAATCTTTATGATCAGTTATTTTATGCTGATAGTTTAAGAAGTCGCTTATTGATTAGTATTCTTAACCCTAGAAATCGTTATGAAAAACAAGAACTAAAACGTTCTTGAAAAAAAGCTAAAGCTAAAGGGTATAGTAAACTTGAATGAATGAAATCATTATTAGATATTCCCTTTAGAAAAGGTGAAGAAGATCTTAATGATTATCAGTATGATCGTGATCAAGTTTATAAGATCTTAGATCAAATTAAAGAGTTAAAAAAGAACTATCTAAATAAACAGATCAAAGAAAAAGCTGATCGATTTTCGACAACTAAAATTAATGATTTCCAAGAAGATATTAATGAAGCTTCATTAGTTGTTGATTTTCATAATGATTTTGCAACCAAATTAAATGCAACTAAAAAACAAGAAGTTGTTCCCCAACTTGATTATCAAAACTACCAACAAGTAGTACAAGATTATCAAGAACCTAAAAAGGTTGAGACAGCTTTAACTAAGCCAGAAGAGCAAGTTAAAATAACTAACCCATTTAACGACCAATCTGAGATCAATAGAAGGTTGCAAAAAAAATTAGATCAAAAGATCCACGAGATGAAATTAACTTCATCTTTGCTAGATTCTGAGTTTAAAAAAGCTGAGCTAATTCGCAAACAAAACGAATTAGAGTATGAAAAAACTAAACAAGCTAGAGAAAATCTAACTAAAGAAATCGAAAATATTAATCAATCTTATACCCATAAAAAAGATAATATCTTATAATATACGAGTGTCAATTTCAGAAAAGGAGGTAATTGTGTGCCAAAAATCGAAGTAAAAGATGGAGATCTTGAATTAGCGTTACGTAAATTCAAAAGAATCGCTAGCGAAACTAAGCGTTCATTCTTAAAACACGAATACCACCTTAGAAAAGGGATGAAAAGACGAGAAAAAGAAAAAGCAGCGCGTAAACGTTTACAAAAAAAACACCGCATGTACTAGTCTTTTATCCCATTCAAATATCAATAAGAAGTTTTATCCAAAACTTCTTATTTTTTTATGTAAAAGCTCTTATAAACATAAAAAAAAGACAAATAGCACTAAGCTATTTGTCATAAGAGAATGATATATTAATGGGGCGATTGACGGGATTTGAACCCGTGCATGCCTGATTCACAGTCAGGTGCGTTAAACCGCTTCGCCACAACCGCCATAAACACGAGTAATATTATACTACATAATATTTTTAATGCTTAATTTGTTAGTTTTTATTATTAGTTATCTCTAGATCAGAACCTATCACTATCTACCCAAGATCAAAGATAAATGTTATAATTAGTTAATTAATAAATAACGCAAATATCAGTAATTATTTTTGGGTATGAAATTATTTAAAAAAGTATTCTTTGGTGCAAGCTTATTCGGGATTGGTATTGGTTCAGTCATGAGTGGATTGTATTTTTATCAAAGAGACAACGCTCTAGATAAATTATCACCTTCATTACAAGCAAGTAATGAAGTGATCTCAGAACAAAATCTAAATGGTTATGATCCAAATAACCCTGATGCTTTTTTAAGAGAAAATATTGCTTTCAACAACCTTAATTTTAGTGATGAGAAGCAAGCCGCTTCACACTATTTAGCTGTTGAAAATAACTTTGTTGATCGCAAACTATATATTGGTGATCGATTCCAAAAAGATCCAATGACTGGTGAGATCATCAGTACTGATGATTTAAAACCAATTACTGATCCAGTATACGCAAACAATGAATATAAACCAGCTTATCTATTAAATGATAATAAGTACACTTCAGTGCAATCAGAAGCTGCCATTCAAAGAATCAAAGAACCTGAAAGATACATTAAAAGTGCTAATGGTTTAATCTATAGTCAAAATGAAGCTAATAATATTCCAGACCCTAAAACATTAAGTAATCAAAGTAATGCTTCAATTGATCAACAATTGTCTCGATTCTTTAAAGATATTTATTACTACCAATTTGAAGATGTAACTGGTAAAACTCCAAAAACAGTTGATATCAACCCTCTTAATCTAATTGATATCTTGAAAGTTAAGAACTTATCAGTTGATTCACTAAATCTAAATAATAGTCCATTTGATCTTAAGTTATACGAACTAAATAACAATAAGACCTTATACAACAAAGTTGATAATACTGCTTTATATAATAAGCAAACGATCTCAGATATTAGTACTAAGATCTATGGGATTATTACCGACTTTCTAGCAAGAGGTTTATACATCAACATTAAGGGAACGATTAATGATAATAAGAAACCATTTACGATTTGATATGGTATTCCTTATTTATCAGTTCGTGCGACTCCTTCAATTGAATACCGTTTACCAAGTTATTTAACTTCAGATACTGAAAATATTAATAAGTACCAAGGGTTTAGTAATCTTGAATCATTTATTGATAGTATTCAAGCTTTTACAGATCCTGATTCGTTTAGAAAAGTGTTCTCGACATTAACACCAATTAAATCTGCATTTAATAAAACGATTGCTAATAATTACAACGTTAATTTTGATCGTTTTTCACCAAAAGGATTATTTGGTGGTTATCAAAATAATGCGATTAATGCCACCGTTCACGGTGATCGTAACGGAATTGGTTGGTCAACTCAAGTTGGTAGTAATAACAACGTTGGGATTTATTCAAAACCAGCTGCTAGATTTGCTAATATGACGATTAGTCTAAATGTTAGTCAAAACGGGATTCAAAACTATAAGGTTTCAGCTCAACTAGTTAACCAATTAAAACAAAAACTAAGTGCAGCTATCCCTTCATCTAGTGCACAAAAAGATCAATTAATTGATCAATTAGTTAAAGCTGCTCAATCAGTATTAACTAAAAGAATCTTTAATGGTTTTGATATCAATTCAAATACTTCACGAAATGATATTAAGACTTACATGAATTCAGTAATTCTTAACCAATTAAATTTACAACTAACTTCAGCACTAACTCAATCTGGTCAAACAATTAATGTCAATGCACAAAACGCATTACAAAACCTGGTTAATAATCTATTCTCATTAAATGACACTATAAACTCTAAAGACAAGATGTTTGTAATCCAATACAATAATCAACCATTATTTGGAATTAACATCTTAAGTGATGAAAACTTAAAAACACTGTTTTTAGATAAATATAACTCTGAACCTACTAGTAGTGCGATCTCTATCTTAGCTGAAGCACTTAAGATGTACAAACGTCAGTTCCCTAATCGAATTAATACTTTATTAGTTAACGTATCAAATTCAGTTGCTTATGACCCTAAATCAAAACAAGTAACATTAAAACCACTTAATGATGTAAACTTGTTTGTTAAATACAATAGTGAAAACTTCAATTTAAATAATGTTTATCAACAACTAGGATTACCAGTAACTAGTAGACAAGTAAGAATCTTAAACGACGAAGCTGATAAATCAAATGCTAATGTTGATGCAAGTGGAATTATTGGACCAATTACTACCACATTATTTAGTTCATCTGAAAATGTTAATATTAAACATTTAGTAAATGTTTATGATGTCTTATTAGCGTGAAACAAAGACGGTACAATCAAACCAACTAGATTAGCTAAGATCTTTAATCAAACCGTTAATCCTTCAATTAGTAGTGCTAATCTAATTAAATTCCGTAGTCAGATCAAACCAGAGATTGCTAACGTTGCTCAAGAATCTAAAGATCTATTAGTATTAAGAAACTGATTAGGTGATATTATCTTTGAAGGTACTTATGATAAGAATAAGTGACCAACAGATGATGAGATTAAAAACATGACAGCAAGTGCTGCTAGTTTAATGCGAATCAACCCTTCAACTCGTTATTTATATTCAAATAACCGCTTAACTCAAGTGAACAACTTACATCTGATTTATGAAATCAGATTAAAGAATACCACTAAGTTATTTGATAATTACCAAGACGCATTTAATTACATCTGAAGAGTAATTAAAGTAAGTGCTACTAAGATTAATAACCAACCGGCAAATTAGTTTTAGATAAACTTAAAGACAATCTTATTAATATTCTTCTTTAAGTTGATAAAACGGTGTTCGTATTCAGTAATTACATTATCTTTTAATAAATCATCGTTAATATCAAGACTATGCAAGTCGTTGGTATAAGCGATGATTTTTATTTGCTCAAGACTGTTGATCATTTCAAGAGCATAACTAAATAATTGATCATTATCAGTCTTGAATTCGATTGTGCCATTGGGTTTTAGAATTCTTTGGTATTTGTTTAAAAAAGCTTGATCAACTAAGCGTTTTTTAGCATGACGTTTTTTAGGTCACGGATCTGAAAAATTTAAGTAGATTTGATCAAAAGATGCTTGTGGAAATTGTTCATCGATTAATGCAAAATCACCGTTAATAATGAATAAATTGTTAAGTTGTTCAAGATTCTCACATTTGTTAATCATCTTCAAGATTACCGTAGCATTTTTTTCGATACCTAAGTAGTTGATATCAGAATTTGTTAAAGCTTTTTGATAAATAAAACCACCTTTACCTGAACCAATCTCAAGTGCATTAGTTTTATTAGGATCTAACTTATCTTTTAATTCATCAACACTAATAATATTCTTGGCTTTATTAATTTTTAAATGAGCATCTTTGATGTTTCTGATTCGCATATGTTTTATTTAATGTTTTTAAATTGATTTTGTCGACTTAGTTCATATAAAGCACAGATAACACTGTTTGCTAGATTGAAACTTCTGATTGCACTGTGCATTGGGATTTTTACTAAATTTTCACGGTATTTATTTAATAAATCATCCGGTAAACCATTAGTTTCCTGACCAAAGATTAAATAGATATTCTTATCTTGATCTAAGTATTTCTTGAAATCGATGTTTGATAAATAATTATCAGCTTTTTTAGTAAATAAAAATAAATTGTCATCAATCTGATTTTTCACAATAAACTCGTCAAAATCAGCATATTGTATTAAATTAAGATGATCCCAATAATCTAAACCAGCTCGTTTAAATCGTTCATCCGTAATAAAAAAACCAAACGGATGAATCAGATGTAAAGTTGCATCAAATCCAACACAACTTCTTGCGATATTTCCAGCATTTCTTGGATCTTGTGGTTGGTACAAAACCACATTAATTTTTGATGACATGGCGATATAATTTTAACTATTAAAATTTATTAAATTTAAAATAATACCGCTTTTTACTATTAACAATAAAAACGAATTAATCCTGGTTATGAATAAAAATTATAAAGATACATTATTAATGCCTTCAACTAGTTTTGAAATGAAGGCAAATTTAGCAACAAAAGAAAGTAAGATCCAACAAAAGTGGTTAGATGATAATATTTATCAACTACGCTTAGAAAAAAATAAAAATAACGAACAAAAGATCTTACACGATGGACCTCCTTATGCTAATGGAGATATTCATGTTGGTCATACGATGAATAAGATCTTAAAAGATGTGATCGTTCGTAGATGATTAATGCAAGGATATTACAGTCCGTTTATTTTAGGATGAGACACGCATGGTTTACCAATCGAACATGCTGTGCAATCAAAACTAGGACAAAAAGAATTCTTTAACTTATCAGTTCTTGAACGAATTGAGGTTTGTCGTGATTTTGCTAGTAACCAGGTGCAAAAACAAAAAGAACAATTCTCAAGTCTAGGATTGGTAACCGATTTTAAGGTTTGTTATCACACGTACGATAAGCAATATGAAATTGATCAATTAAAGGTGTTTGCCAAAATGATCAATGAAGGTTTGGTGTACCAAGATTACAAACCCATTTATTGATCTTGATCATCTAAATCAGTTCTATCAGATGCTGAGATTGAATATAAAGAAACTAAAAGTCCAAGTATTTATGTGACTTTTAAAACTTTAGATAACGAAGTAATTGGTAAAGATGTTAATTTAGTAATTTGGACAACAACTCCTTGAACTTTACCGTCAAATTTAGCAATTTCTGTTCATCCTGAACTTGAATATAAATTGTTCGAAGTTAACGATCAGAAGTATTTAGTAGGTTCAAATTTATACGAACAATTAATAGCTAAATTTAATTTCGAAAATCCAAAAGTTATCAAAACACTTAAAGGAAGTGAACTAGATAAAATTAAATACCAACACTGTTTATATGATCAAATAACAGGTATCGTTGTTTTGGGTGACCATGTTAGTGATTCAGATGGTACAGGTTTAGTTCATACAGCTCCTGGGTTTGGTCTTGAAGACTTCATCGTATGTAAGAAGTACGGAATCGATGCTTATGTACCAATTAATGGCGATGGGTGTTTTGATGAAACAGTTCATGATCCTGAACTAGTTGGTGTTTTTTATGATGATGCTAATAAACTAATCACTAAAAAACTAGAAGATAAAAAGTGTTTATTATTATTAAACTTCATTAACCACCAAGCAGCACACGATTGAAGATCTAAAAAACCTGTAATCTATCGTGCAACAAAGCAATGATTCATTAACATTAAGTCAATTAAAGATCAATTAGTAGAAAATATTAACAACGTTAAATATCCTAATGAACGTTATGCAAAAAGAATGTTAAGCATGGTTGCTGAACGTTCAGATTGATGTATTTCGCGTCAAAGAACTTGAGGGTTACCAATCCCGATTATCTTTGATGAAAATCATGAACCAATTCTTGATAAAGAATTAATTGATAATACATTAAGAATTATGGAAGCTGAAGGTATCAAAGCATGATACGAACACGATGCCAAGTATTTCTTAACTAACAAATACGACCCTAGAAAAACCTATTATAAAGAATCTGACATTCTTGATGTTTGATTTGATTCTGGTACTTCATTTAATGTTTTAAAAGAAAACGGTATTAAAGATAAAGCAACAATCTACTTCGAAGGAAGTGACCAATACCGTGGTTGATTCAACTCAAGTATGATTTGTGCAACCGTTCTTAATAAAACCGCTCCATATAAAGAATTAATCTCTCACGGATTTACTCTTGATGAAAAAGGGATGAAGATGTCTAAGTCTCAAGGTAATGTAATTAATCCTTTAACAATTATTAATAATAAAGGTGCTGATATCTTAAGACTGTGAGCCGCATCAATTGATTACTCAAACGATCACAGAATTGGTAATCAGATCATTGAACAAAATAGCGAAATTTACCGCAAAATTCGCAATAGTTTATTTAGATATATCTTAGGAAATCTAAATGATTTTGATTTCAAACCATTAGATCAATATCAACTAAGTTTAGCTGATTTATTAACAATCAATCATGTTAATAAATCATTTAAAAAGATTGATCAAGCTTATTTAAATTATGACTATCTAGAGATCACTAAAGAAGTTAATCAGATGGTAGTTGAACTTTCATCTTGATACTTTGAATTAATTAAAGATAGTTTATACTGTAACGATAAAAATGATCCGACTAGAAAAGCAATTCAAGCTACTTTAAACTACATTTTTATTAACTCATTATTTAGAATTGCCCCAATTTTAGTACATACTGCTGAAGAAGCTTATTCACACTACCAAGCTCCTAATAAAGAAAAATCAGTTTATCTAATTGATACACCAGCTTTATTTGAAGTTAAAACTGATTTAGATCTTGACGGATTAACTACTGAGTTTAACAAACTAAAAGACGATGTTTATGCACAGATCGAAAAACTAAGAAAAGACAAAGTACTAGCTAAATCTAATGAAGCTGTAGTGTATCTATCTAAGCAATATTTAGAGATTAATAAACATCTAGTTAAAAATCTAAAAACATGATTAAATGTTGCTGAAGTATATTTCACAAAAAATGATGAAATTACCGTAGAAAAAACCGATTTTGCTAAATGTTTAAGATGTTGGAATTACTTTAAAGAATTAAGTAATGACAACAACGAAGTTTGTGAAAGATGCAGTAAATTAGTTTAGATGAAAAAGATTGTAATTGTTTATGGCACTAATCTTGGTACAACTGAATTAATTGCCAAGAAGATTGAAGCAGAGATCAAATATCCCACAACTTTAATTGATGTAACTAAAACCAACGTTGATTTCATTAACGAGTTTGATGTCATTATTTTTGGAACATCAACTTGAGGAACTGGTGATATCTTGGATGTTTGACTAGAGTTTGATTTCAAGCGCTTGCAGGTTGAAAACAAGACGTTCTTGCTGTTTGGTTGTGGAGATTGTCAAACTTATCCTTACACGTTTTGTGATGGGATGGGAAGATTGTTTGACATCTTAAATCGCAAAAAAGCAAATATTATCGGTTCAACTGATATCAAAGAATACGAATACGACTTTGAAGAATCAAGAGCGCTTTATAAAAACAAGGTAGTTGGATTAATGATCGATCAGGATTCTCAACCAGAAAAAACCGACTTTAGAATCAAGAAATGAACCACTTGAATTAACGAAATGTTAAGCAAAATATTATAATTTTTCTTCTTTATTATTTGCAAATATCAAACTTTAAATTTGTTATAATATTTTATGATAATGGACACAACTCTGATTTTTCATTATTTCAGAAGGTTTTACCATATATCTAGAATATTATTTTTATTACAGCTAAAATTGCAATTGGCGAATTATAATGGATAACAATCAAAACAATTTTAATCAACCTGGAGCATTAGTATCATATGGTTATGATGCTAATGGTAATCCAGTAAGTGATCCTTCATTAGCGGTATACGACGCTAATGGGATGTTAATTAATCAAAACCAGTACGATCAAAATCAACAGCCACAACAATACGATCAATACGGTAATCCTGTTGGAATGTTGTCTGGTAATACTTATTCTCAAGAAAACGATCCTTATTACCAACAATACAACCAACAACAAAACCAACAGCCACAACAATACGATGAGTATGGTAATCCGGTTGGAATGTTACCTGGATCTGCTGGCAATCAAGGGAATAATCCAAACCAACCTCAATATGATCAGTACGGTAATCCAGTAGGTATGCTACCTGGTGGTAATGCGAACGATCAACAAGGTTATGATCAAAACCAAGTGCAATACGATGAATACGGTAATCCTGTAGGAATGTTACCGGGAGCTGCTAACAATCAAGCAAATAATCCAAACCAAGTGCAATATGATGAGTATGGTAATCCTGTAGGAATGCTTCCAGGAACTGCCAATAATCAAGCTAATCCAAACCAGCCACAATACGACGAATACGGTAATCCAGTTGGTATGCTTCCAGGTGGAGCTAACAACCAAGCAAATAATCCAGAGCAAGTGCAATATGATCAGTATGGCAATCCAGTAGGAATGCTACCTGGTGGTAATACAAATAATCAAGGAAATAGTCAAAACCAAATGCAATACGATGAATACGGTAACCCGATTGGAATGTTACCAGGTGGTAACGCCAACGATCAAAGTTATGATCCAAACCAAATGCAATATGATCAGTATGGTAATCCAGTAGGTATGCTACCTGGTGGTAATGCGAATAATCAAGGAAACAATCAAAACCAAATGCAGTACGATGAATACGGTAACCCGATTGGAATGCTTCCAGGAGGAGCTAACAATCAAGGAAATAATCCAAACCAACCACAATACGATCAATATGGTAACCCTGTAGGGATGCTTCCAGGTGGAAGTAATGATCAAGGTTATGGTCAAGACCAAATGCAATACGATCAATATGGTAATCCAGTAGGAATGTTACCTGGTGGAGCTAACAACCAAGGTTATGACCAAAATCAAGTTCAGTATGATGAATATGGTAATCCTGTGGGAATGCTTCCAGGAGCAGCAAACAACCAAGGTTATGGTCAAGATCAAATGCAATATGATCAATATGGTAATCCAGTAGGTATGTTACCAGGTGGAAACAATGATCAAGGTTATGACCAAAACCAAGTTCAATACGATGAATACGGTAATCCTGTAGGAATGTTACCAGCTGCTAATGCAAACGATCAAGGATATGGTCAAGACCAAATGCAATATGATGATTATGTTGATCCATCAGCTAATTATGATCAAAACCAACAATACGATCAAAACCAATACGACCAAAACCAACAATATGGTCAAAATGATCAATACGACCAAGGTTATGATCAAAATCAAATGCAATATGATCAATATGATCAACTAAATAACCAACAAGATCTTGTTGATCCAAATTATCAACAAGAACAACAAGTTGAACAAAACGAAGAACCAGAATACGAAAAAGATTTAAGAGAGTTCTTAAACGATAACACTGGTACTGAATTAGTTTCTTATTACGACGAAGAAGAAGATGAAAGAAGAGCTCGTAATAAGAAAAAACAACGTCAAGCAGCTCAAGCTAGAGGATTATTACCTGAACTTGCTACAGTTAACCAACCTGACCAAACACCAGTTACGCCTCGTGTAGAAGCTTCTGCTAATACTCCATCTTCATATGAAGAAAATGAAGAATTATCAACTGACGAACTAGCGGATGATGACATCAGTCTAAGTCAACCTCAAATCGTTAATCAAAGTGCAAGTAGTGTTGTTGCTAATGAAGAAAACGATGATGAAGAAGATGATGTTATTAATATTCCAATTGAAGATATTGAATCTGCTTTATTACCTAAATTTGAAGAAATTCAAAAAGAGATTCTAAAGAACAATATGGAAGAAATCCAAAAAGTTAAGTTAGAAGCTGCGGAGAACTTTAAAGTGTTACAACGTGCCAATGAAGAATTACGATCTAGTAATGAAGAATTAAAATCAAGTAATAACGAATTAAAAACAACAAACCTACAATTAAAATCATCTAATGAAGCCTTAGAAGATTCGAATAAACGAATTGAAAGTCAATTAGAAGCATTACTAAGTAGTGTTAATGACATTAAATCTAGAAATAACGAACCTAGTCAAGAAGAAGTTGACTCTAGATCTAAATTAGAACAACGTCTAGAAGAATTAGCTTACAAACTTGAACAAACTAAAGAAATCATTGATGAAACTAGTGAAAACTCAAGAGTAAGTTTCCAACAATCATTTGAACAATCAAAAGATCAGTTGATTGAAAACTTCGAAAAGAAGATTGAACTATTAACTGACAAGTTAAACCAAACTCAAGAATCGTTCAATGAAAAACTAAGTCAAACACAAGAATCATTCAATCAAAACCAAGAAGCAAAACAACAACAAGAAAAAGAATTTGCGCAAAAGATTGAACGTATTATTGAACAAACAATCGAACAAACCAAAGAAGCGATCGAACAAACTAAAGAAGCTAACGATTCATTACAAAACCGTCTTAAGGAATCATCACTTAATATTGAAAGCAAACTTGAAAACAAGTTTGAATCATTTGCTGATAAGTTAACTGAAATTACCAGTAAGAAGATCAGTGAAAAGATGTCTGAACAACAAGCATCTAAAAAAGAAGAGATCGACAGCTTACAAAACTCATTCCAAAAAGCGTTATCTGAAGTTGTATCTAAAGTTGAAAGTTATGCAAATATCTCTCAACAACAATCTCAACACTTAAACCAAACATTGTCTTATCACCAACAACAAATTAATAACTCATTAAGACAATCTGCACAAATGGCGCAAATGGCACAAATGGCGCAAATGCAACAAATGATGCCTCAACACCACATGATGATGGGAATGAACAATCCTTATGGATTTAATAATCACCCTATGATGCCTCCAGTTCATCATTACCAACAATTACCACCTCCTCCACCACCAGTTCAACAAGCTCCAGCGCAACAAATATTACCACCAAGTAATCCATTCCAATTACCAAATGAAAACCCAACATTGTTTGAAAAACTAATGTTAGCTAACATGTTTAAACAAACAATTAATCCTCCTCAACCTCAACCTTTACCACAACCATTACCTCAACCTCAACCATTACCTCCACAAATCTTATCTTTACCACCAACAATCGTACAACAACCTAACTACTTAGTGCCTCAACCTCCACGTCAACCTGATTTTTATAGCAACCGTTTAAACGAACGCATGATGATGGATGATGCTTATAATGCTGGGTATGATGAAGCAGTATATGAACTAGAAAACCAATACTACCCTCCAGTATATGATTATCCTGAATATGAAGAGATTCAACCTTCATTCCGCAGACGCGGTGGCAGAGCAAAATTTGACCCATACAATAACCGTTAATAATTAGCAATAAGACTACATGAAACTACATTCTAATTCTGACTTTGATGCTGATCAATTAGATGAGCATGATGACAATGTCTTTCAAGATGTTTATGACACTGGATTTGACGATGGTTACATCAAAGCTAATCAAGAAAATCTAATTGCTAACCAGTATAAGAAAACCGACAAAAATAGTTATCTAAACAATAACGATAGTTTTTATACTAAAAACGAATTAGAAAAACTCAAAAAGCAAAGCTTTCAAGTTAATCAAGACATTGATTATTACCAAAAAGCTCAAGCTGAAATTAGTAGTGAACGTCAAAGATTATTGCAAGCAATTGATGATCTTGAAGCTAATCAAGATCAGTTTCATCCTGAAGATTTTGAAGCTGAACGACAATATCTAATCAACGAATTAGATCGTTTAGATAGTGAACTTTATCATATCGAACAATACAAAAACGATTCGATTGATTTTGTTAACGAACTTAATCAAAGATTAAGTAACGAACAAGCTAAGATCGATTCATATAATAGTAGTCTTGATAAGAATATTCGTAAAGACTACATTCAGATCGATCAACTTAAAAATAAGTTAGCTGATGAAACTAGTGAATATAACGATCTATTAAATCGTTCAACTGATGAGATCTCTGAGATCGATCGTCATTCTTCACGTTTACAAAATCTAATTGATGATCGCATTGCCCAATTAAATAATGATTCTTACGGGGTTAATTCATTAGATAGTACTACTCGTGATCGATTAAAGAAAGAGATTAATGATCTATCTGAGCAACGTAAGAAATTACAAAGTGCGAAAAAATTACACTTATATAATTTAAACCTTAAAAAAGAATCGATTCGAAGATATCGTTCTCAACTTGAACAATACCTAGAATCGCTTAAAAAGATGCGCAATGAGCATAATAAAAAACTAAAAGATTATGCGCATAATTTAGATAGCATCAAAAATGAGGTTGAAAAAGCCAAGCAAAACTTCAATGATCAACAGCTTAAGATCTTACAATCTAAAGCTAATGCTGATCAGTATTTTGCTTTGCGTAAGATTGAGTTAGAAAACTCATATAAAAAAGCTAAGAATGCGATCCTAGAAGCTGATAAAGCTCACGCTAAAAACCTTCAAGAAGAACAAGCGATTGAAAATAAGAATAATAAAGCTCATCGCTTATTAAAGAAATTAAAAGAAGATTACGATCGTTTAAAGATTGCCAATCTTTCTTTTGAATCAATGCGCAAGCAATCACTTGCAGCATTAAATAACCTTCAAGATGAACTAAGAAATAAACACAACTTACTTGAACGTAAAAAACACGAACAAGATGGGATCGTTAATGAAAAGATTAACGAACTTGAAGGTTATCGTTCTGATCTAATCGATCAAAAACTTAAGATCGAACGTGAAAAAGAAAACCAAGAGCGCAGATATAAAGCTGCCCAAGCTTCATTGAATAAGAAACGTCAAGAGATTGATGAGATCTTTCTAGAAGCTAATACGAAATTAAATGAAGCAACACTAAGAGAAAGTGATCTAAATAACCAAAAACGTGAGATCTTAGCGAAATTAAGAAATCTAGAACATCTTAAGAGTGAGATCGACCAAAGAAGAAGAGAACTTGATCAACGTGAATTAATTGATCAACAAACGATCCGTAAGATCCAATTAGATGTTGAATCTGAACGTGCTGATTTACAACGAATGTTGCTAATCGAACGCAAGAAAAACGATGAGCGTCAACAAGAGTTGTTACAGTATGAACGTGATATCAAGCGTCAACAAACCGACTTTGAAAACACGGTTAACTGAGAACAAAAAAAGCTTTCTCAACGTGAAAAAGAACTAAAAGATGGTTATGAACAACTTCAAATCAAGCAATCTGAAGTTCAAGAAAAGATCGATGCACTTAATGGTGAGATCAGTCGCGCCCAACAAAGTAAGCAAAACAGTTTAGTTCTAGAACAAAAACTAAAGAGTGATCTTGAACATTTAAATCTATCTAAAAACTACTTAGATAAGCAACAAGAAGAATTAAATCAGAAATCAGATAAGATGATTGAAGATTTAAAGATTTTTGAACGTGATTTAAAGCGCCAAAAAGAAGATCTTTCAGTTTATGAAAAAAGCTTACAACAAAAAGAAGCTTCTTTAATTAATTTCCAAAATGATGTAACTGTTCAAAAAAATGAAGCTTATCACAAAGCTCAAGCTATTCATCAAGAATTAGAGCTTAAAAAAGCTGCGATTGAAAACGAGTTAAGAAAATTAACAACTGAACGTAAAGCGGTTGATAATGATAAAGAAGAAAATGCGAAATTAAAACGATTCATCGATGATGAAATCAAAGCATTAGCAAATGAAAGAAAAGAACTTGAAATTTATCAAAACAACATTGAGAATTTCAAAAATAATGCTGTTAATCGCTTAAACGTTTTAGAATCTGATCTAGTTAAAAAACGTAACGAACTAGAACAACTTAAAAAAGACCAACAATCTCAATACAGTGAACTTAACTCTAATTTAACAAATGAACTAAAAGAATTAGAAGTTCAAAAGAAACGTTTTGCTCAACAAAAACAACAAAAATTTGAAGAGTTACTTGAAGCTAAAAACAACTTAAGCATTAAAGAAAACGAATTAGTTTTATATGCTCAAAAAGTTAATGATCGTTATAACGAACTAAAAGCGATCGAAAAAAACAACAGCGCTAAAAGTGAGATGATATCCGCTAAACTTGAAGAGTTTAAGCGTGCTGAGATCGATTATTTAAACTACCAAAATAAGATCAAACAAGATCAAATTAAGTTTGATAATCAAGTTAAAATCTTAGAATCTCAATACAACCAACGTAATGAGATCTTATTAATGCGTGAAGAGCAAATTCACCAAAAGAAGGTTGAACAAAAAGCTCAAGAAGAACAGATCCAAAAAGATTTCAAACGTCTTCAAGAAGAAAAAAATAACTTCGATGATCAAAAACGTAACAAGTTTAATAAGATCTCAAATCTTTATTTAGAGATTAAAAAACAACGCGACGAAGTTGAATTAGCACAACGTCAGATCGATGAACAAAAAGAAGAATTGTTTGTCAAAGCACGTGAAGGTCGCTTACAAAAACAAGAGATCGAAGATCGTTTAGCAGTCTTAGAAAAAAGTGAAAAACGCTTTAGAGAAGAAGAAGAACTATTAGCTAAAAAACGTGTTGATTTAATTGAACGCATCGGTGTTTTAAAAGCTGATATTAATAAAAAACACGAAATTTTATCATTACGTTCAGTTCAATTAACTGAAAAAGCAAAACAACAAGAAGAAAAAGATGCTGATCTTCAACGTAAATTTAGTTTCTTAGAATCTGAAGTTGAAAGATTTGACAAAGAGAAAAAAACTGAGTTTGAAAAACTAAAAGTTGAACGCGATAAATTATCTCAACGCGAAAAGAACGTAGATAAAAATATGAATGAAATCAATTTAGCACTAGCTAAATTAGATTTAATTCGTAAAACTAATAAAGTTGATAAAGCTAAGATCAATGAAAAATTAGCGTTATTAAACGATCAAAAAGAAAGAATTGATCGTGAGAAAGAACTTTTAGAAACTAAAAAAACTGAAGTGATCACCCATCTAAGAAAGATGGAAAACGATCTTGAGTTTGAAAAACAAAAAGTTTTATTAGATCGTACTAATATCGAACGAATTAGTTCAGATCAACAAGCACTTGCGCGTGAACTTGAAACTAAATATCAAACTCTTGAACGTGACAAACGTAATTTTTCACAACAAAAAGACAATCAATTAAAAGAAATTGATGATTTCTACCAACAAGTTCAACACAAAGAACGAACACTTAACTTTAAGATCGAAGACTTAAAACAATTACGTTACTTACTTGAAAAAGAAAGTTACAACGTAAACGTTAATAAGAAAGATCTAAAAGTTCGTATTGAACACTACCAACGACTTGAACGTGCAGTTAAGAGTGAACAACAAAAACTAGCTAATCAAAAAAATAGCTTCTTTAATAAAGTTGAACTATTAAATGATGAACTAAATAAGCGATCTTCTAAGATCGAATTATTACGTTCTAAGATCTACAACACTTATAAGCAACAACAACAACAAAAACAAGTTTTATTAGAAGAAAAACACAAGAATAGTCAATTACGTAGATCGTTATTAAAAACTCAACAAGAACTGCACCAACAAAAAGCCCAATTTGATGTTGCTAAAAAACAAGAAGAAAAGAAATTAAAAAACCAAAAAGATCTGATCCAAAACACGCTTTCTGAAGTTATTAAGCAAAAAGATCATATCGCAAACATCAAACAAGAAGTTGATCTAAAACAAACTCAACTAAATAACTTAGAAAAACTGATTATTAAACAGCGCGGTGATCTACAAAAAGAACTTGAAAAAAACACCGAAAACACGTACCGATTACAAAAAGCTGAGCGGTTATTGGAAGAAAAGAAAACCAAGCTGAGATTAGAATACGATAAAGCTAAAAAAGTCTTATCTACAGCTAAAGCTACAGATCAAGCACTAAAAACTAAACAAGCAAAAGTTCAAAACCAATTTAAAAAATTAGCATTAATCAATAAAAAGATTATTGAAGCTAGAAACAACCTCTTAAAACAAAGAAATATCATTCAAAAAGAAATTAACAATCACAATATGGCAAACTTCCAAAATCCTTACCCTAATTTTTTAAATCTTGCTCCAAACACTCAAGTAGTTCCAGCTACTAATATAATGCCAGTTCAACAAACTCCTCAACTTGTTGGTGTTAATTATCCAAACCCTAATCAAAATCAAGCAGGTTTTGATTACAACAACCCATTGATGCAGATGCAACAATTAATCAATCAACAACAAATGATGATGATGCAAAAAGAGCATCAATGAGCACTAGAAGAGGCTAATAAGAAAAATTCAGAATTAGCAAGACAATTAAAACAACTAAAACACCACAAGCAAGCATTAACTCAAAGTGCTTCAGAACACTTGAATTATCACAATAACCTAAACGCTGATAATTCTTATAAGATTAATTCACTACAAAACTTATTAAGTCGAGTGGCGCATGATACTAAAAGACGAATTAATCAATTAGAACATAACCTAGACCCTGAGACTGCTGATCTAAACCAATTATATGAACTTAATGCTAACTCACAACTATTAGATGAGATCAGAACGGTATTAAGTAATACTTCAGCTAATTCAAACGCTGTTGTACCAGCTAATTCTTATGCAAAAGAATTAAGAATGTTATTTGATGAAATTAAGGCCGATTTCAAAAAACAAGCAGTTTTATTTAATACTCAAAAAGAAGATTTCACTAATAAGATCAATGAACTTGCTTATGCAGTTGAACAAGGTCCAATTGAAGTAAGAAAAACATTAGAATCACAAGATCAAAAATATCAAACAATGTTTGATAATTTCAAAGATGCTTATGAACAAAATATCAGTTTATTAAGAAATGAAAATAGTGAAGTTCAAAAGAAATTAACTGATCTATATGATGAGATTGCTGCGATTAAAACTAATACTGAAAAAATTAAAAAAACAGCAATCAGACCTGAAATTAAGAGTGATTCAAATCAAGGTGAATCATCCTTAAATCAACTAAACAAAGATAAAAATCAAACTTTACCATTACACCAAAACTTAAGAATTGATTTAAACCAAAATCGTGATTTATCTCACGCAAAAAAAGAACGAATCAATCAATTAGCAAATGAGATTAAAACGATTAAAGAACTAATCGAAAAGAAAAAACAAAATAACTTATAAAGATGAATAATAAAGATCAATTCAATTCGTTGTTAGATGAAAACAAACCAATAACTAATAAACCTGAGATTCTTAAAAAAGAAGATCAGGAACTTTTTAGTTCTAAATTCAAACAATCAGCTCCAGAAGTTAATTATCGAATTAATTATCAAGTTCCTTATACTGATGAAGATGAAGCACAAGATGATGCGATCATTGCAATCTTAACTAAACAACTTGAAGATTTAAAATCTGAACTGTTAAATGATCTAAATAACCAACAAGCTTCAGTTCAACAAGTTGAAAATAATGATGCATCACTAATCATCAAAGAACAATTAAACTTCTTAGAAAACTTATACAAGAGCTTTTATCTTAACGATTTTGAATTTATTAATCTTGAATTATTAGTAGCTAATAATGATCTTGTTGAATTAAAAAAACAATCTTATGAACTAAGTAAAACTTTAGCTAAAGCACAGATTGTTTTTGAAGAGATCAATAAGTGTTCATCTGTTATTGCTAATGAGATTAGTAAAGTCGATCTTAAACCTTGATCATTAACTTTAAATGATCAAGAATTCAGTTCACCTAATCAATTATTAACTTATCTATTTGATCTTAAACTTGAAGCTAAAGCTAAATTAGTTAATCTTGAACATGCAATTGCTTTTATTAACGATCAGATCGACAGTTTAATCAAAAAGATTAATAAAGAACAAGCGCTTGAAGCTGAAATCCAAAAACCAGTTGTTAATGAACCATCTAAAGAAAATTTAGAAGATCTAAATTTCAATCTAAATTTTGATCTAGGTGCATTTGAAAAACCAGTTGATAACTCAATTGAGAAAAAAGATCTAGAGCTATTAAAAGAACAATTAGCTAATGATATTCACAAGATCACTAAAACTGATCTTGATCAGTTACGTGAAGAATTAAGAGTTGATATTAATAAGATCAATCAACAAGATCTAATTAATAAACAAGATCTTGAGTTATTAAAACAATCAGTAATTAAAACTCAATTAGAACTAATTGAAGTTAATCAAAAACAATTAAACGAATTACGTCAAGAACACCAAGCTCAACTTGAATTAGCTAAAAACTCTCAACAATATATCGTTGATCAATTAGCAGATGCAATCATTAGACAAGAAAAGATCTTAGAAGAAAAGATCAATGTCTTAAGTCAATTACGTCCAATTAATCTAACTGAGATGACGATCCCTTCAACTGAAGTGATGCTGCGTCCAAATAATGAATCAAAGACAATTGATCAACTTAGATCAAAAATTGAATTACTTGAAGAAAAAGTTAAATCTAATAATCTCGGTCAACTTAAAACAAAAGTTGAATTGTTAGAAGAAAAAGTTAAATCAAATAATCTTGCTTCATCTAAACTAGTTGAATTACCTGAAGAAATTTTTGAAGCTAAGATTGTTGCTAGTCCTGAAGAAAAAAATATATCACTTCAACTACCTGAACGAATTACACCAAACGTTGTAGTTGTGAATGAACCTGAAGTTATTAATCAAGATGAAGAGATAGCTGGTTTACTTGAAGGAGAAGTTAAATCTAAAAATGATCATAAACTTGCTCAAAGAGTTGAATTATCTGAATCAGTTGAACACGTTCAACCAAATGTTGTAGTTGTAACTGAAGAACCTGTAATTGATCAACCTGTAATCGTTACTAAAGAGATTGATCAATTAAATCCTTTAACTCAAACTAATATTCAGATCAAACCTGAACCTAAAATAGTACCTGAAATCATTGATCAAGAATTGATTAGTGACGAAGTTATCTTAAACCAACCAATCAATGATTTAAACAACTTAGTTAAAGATATTCAAGTAGAAAACCAAAATTTTGATCAAATTAAGAAATTAATCCAGGATCAAAAGATTGAACTATCTGAAATTGATTCTAGTTATGCTTTACAAGAATCAATTAATGTTGATCTACCTAAACAAGAATTTGTACAAGAAGATGTTCAACCTAAATTAAATGAACACATTCAATCTAGATCACACCAAGAAGTACAACCCAAAAAAAATCTAGCTAATCTAAAAACAACAAATTACGAACAAGTTGTTCAATATAACAATCCTTCAGTTGTTGAAAAGATCAAAATCGATGAATTAAAACCAGAGATTCTAAATCCTGGTCTAATCATTGATCAACGTTCAGTTATATCTAATAACCAACATCAAGATCAACAGATCGATCAATTAAAACAAAAATATCAACAAGATCAAAAATTACTTGAATTAAAACAAGAAAAATCAAATGCACAGATTCAAGTTTTAAATGCTCAAATTGATCTATTAAAAAAAGAACTAGTTAAAAATCAAGAACTTAACCAACTAGAGATCGTTAAAAAAACTAATGAGTTTCAAGATGTTTTACAAACTCAAAAAGTTGCTTATGAATCAATCTTAAACCAACACAAAGAACAATATGAAAACGAATTAGTTAACAGTAAAAACGAATTAATTCGTTTGATTAATGAAAAGATTCAAGCTAAGACAAACGAGTTCTTAAAAAACGATGATGAACAAAACGATTTTGTTCAGATCAGAGATACTTATCTAAAAGTTCTAAGCGAACAACAAAAAGAATACGATAAACAGATCAAACAAAAACAAGGTGAGATCATTGCCAAATTAAACGAACAAAAAGATCAATTTGATGATATTATTCGTTTAAAGAACTTGGAATGAAACCAATACCAAGAGATCTTAATTAATAAGAATAATAAAGCTTTAGCTGAACTTGAAAAACAAAAAGAACGTTACCAAACCCTAAGTCAAGCTGATCAATCTAAAGTTAATTTAATCAATCAACAGATCAAAGAACTAAAAGAACAACAAGTTCAAAACCAATCAATTATTGATCAGTACAACGATAGTAAAGATCAATTAATTGATGAGATTAAAACTACTTATAACCAAGAAAATCTTAATCAGATTACAGATCAGATTACTAACAAGATCTCAGAAAAGTTTAATGAAGAACTAGCTAGAATCAAAGAAAATACATACAACTACTACCCTGATCCTTCAGCTTATTATGATTATTATTCATCATATGAACAATATGATGAAGGTTATGTTGATGAAAACGGGATGTATTATGAACCCGTTGATGTTGAATTAGATCCACGAGTTTTAGATGACTTCAACTATGATTATGATGATTACTATCATTATGATTCATATGATCGACATGAATATGATCACCAATCATATGATCATGAAGATGATCAACATGTTCATGTAGATCACCAATCTGATGAAGATGATCAACCAATCATTGCCAATGATGATCAAGATGATTTTGAACCAGTAAATCATTACAACACCGAAGATGTTGTGATCATCAACGATAAGATTAAAGAACAACTTGCGAATGATCAATCACTTAAGATTAGAAAACCTGGTGGTTGATTTGCTAAGAAGATTTATCTAACCCAAATTGGTGAAAAAGAAAAGATCCCACAAAAAATGAGTGGTCGACGTGGTGTGTTTAAACGCGTAAATAAGGGAAGATTATCAAAAGAAGAGATCAAAAAATACGCCAACAAGATCATAAACTCAAATAAGTAGTCAAATTAATATGCAATTCATTCACTCTGAACAAATTAAAAACTGAATCAGTCAAAATTTAACCACCAACTTTACACGTGGGTTCTTTGTTGATGTATTGTTTTCAGTAAAAAAGACGAAAAGAGTGTCAGTGATCTCTGGTTTAGATTATTCTGGACAGACAGAAATCATCAGCGAAATCTACAGTAGATTTCAAGCATTAGATCGTTTAAACGATCTATACTTAGTTGATTTAAGTTCAGTTTATGTCAATGAAGAAACTAAGATTGATGATTTCTTAGAAAAGATTAAAGAGATTGATAATGCCTTTGTCATTATCAATAATATGAACCAACAAGAAGGAACAAGAATTTGGTTTAAGCAAATTGCTAAATTAGCAAAAAAACAAAATATCACCTTCTATCTATTTGTTAATAACTCAGGCATTTTATACGATAAGATTATTAAACATTACGAGTTTAATCATTTTTATTTAAAGCCTTTTAAGTTTAGTGAATATTTAATTACCAAAGAAAAGTTTAATAATCTTGATTTTGTTGATTATTATGAATACTTAAATTCATACAGTCCACTATTAGCAAGATTCAGTGATAAATCTGATGCTCAGATCTTATTCTTTAATCAGATCGTAAACCTATTCCGTCATGATGTTTATGAGTTGTTTAGTAAGAAGTTTTCAATCAAAACATGTATGGCATTACTAAACATCGTTGTTTATGCCAAGATTCCTTGCTTTAATCTAAACTACTTATCAAAAGAGCTTGAGATCGATTTTGAAGAATTACTTGAGATCATTCGCATTCTTGATAAAGCCAAGATCTTAAAGATGATCAGAGTGGTTGAAAGTGATCTATCTAAAAAACGTGAACCGCTTTATTTCTTGGTTTTTTACCACCCAATTAATTACGTGATCTTTGAAGATAATCAGCATTCGATCTCTGAGATGATGAATAACACTAAAGTGTTATTGTCAGCTTTTATTAGTGCAACTAATTACCAAGATCAGATCGAAATTGTTTATGATTACCACGTTTCATGAACCGAACAGATCTCTTTAATTGACAAACATAAGAAAAGGGGCTATATTTTAGGTATTAATCACAACGAAGTTGGTCCGATTTACAATGCCCTTAGTTGAAAATATCAATATCGCGTAAATTACCTAAATCAAAATGATTTAGTTAATCTAATTGCGAATTGAGAACTAAAGAATTTCAAGAAGTATCAAATTTCATAGAGTATAAATTGTTATGGCTAGAACTAAAAAGAATAAATCAGAAACTAAAACCACTAAAAAACGGGGCAGAAAAGCACAGATCGAACATGAATTTGATCAATCACTTCAAGAATACGGTCCGAAATTATTAAACGTTAAGGTGCAAAGTGAATTAGATCAAGAAGACGATCTAGATTTTAGTCATAAATCAATCGTTAATGATGAAAATGAGATCTTTTCTGGTGAGATCAAAACTAATAAAAGTCGCCTAAAAAATAGATACTTTGATACTGTTCTTGATGAAGAAGATCTACTTCAAGCTGAGTTTGATGAGATCAAACAAAAATCTAAGAAGCGTTTAGTGTCTGAAAAAACTAAACAAACTGATCAAACAGCACAAGCAATTAAACAATCAATCAATAAACGATTTGATGACTTTTTTGATGAAACCGAAAAAGCTTTAATTACTAACACCATCTATGATGGTGATTATCATGAAAATCAATTAGAAGATCAAGATTTAATTGAAAAAGCGCAAGACTTTGAAAACGTTAGTGTTTTAATTGATGAAATAATTTATAGTTCACTAAGTCAAGAAGAAAAAAACAAAGAAGAAGTTTATGATGGTTTAGCTGAGATTAGTGATAGTACTAATCTTACTGAAGTTGAATTAAATGAATTAGAAAATCTTGATCTTAATAAGTTAGATTTTGATCCTAACTCTGAACAAAAACCAGTTGTTAATCAACAAGATCAACATGTGTATCAAGCGGTTTCAATTGATGAAGTTGCTTTTAAACATGATGTTTATGAACCTGATGTTTTATTAAATAATCAACAACCAATTGCGATCAATCAAGAACTAAGTGTTCCAACTGAAATAAAACAAGACCTAGATCTAGATCGCATCCAATCTGAAACGGTTGTTGATGATTCTTTAGTTAATCAGATCACCAATCCAATTAAAGTTGAAGTGGCTGAAATCACTGAACAAGTTGTTGAAGTTCAACAAGAACTTCCTAAGAGTGTTGAACCTCAAATTCCTAATGTTCTAGAAACTCAGATTCCAAAGATCAGTCCTTATGCAATTCAAGAAGAGATCATTGATATTAAAGTTCATGATCTAACTAAAGATCAAATTATCCAAAAAGAGCCTGAAGTATCTTATCAACCTTCTTATCAAGCAACTAGTGAAGTTGTTAGTTATGCAGTTGATGAAAAATCAACTGATGATGAGATTATCCAAGTAAATAACCCAACTGATAAACTATTAGTTCAATCAACTCTTGATGATCACAATATCAGATATGAAGTTCAACAAGAAGAAAACACTAAACCAAAAGAAGTTCATATTGATGTTGATCAATTAAATAGCAAACTTAATGAAGAGTGCAAAGTATTAGATAAACCTAAAAAATCTCTAGATCAACTTGAAGAAATTCCTGCAGTAATCAAACAAGTTAATTACGTTAAACAAGAAGTTGAAAATATCCCAACTAATGATCACCGTTTGTTTGATTCAATTAAAAAACCATTAGATGATTTAGTGGAAATTCCTGCAGTAATCAAACCAACTAATTTTGCTAAACAAGAAGTTAAAAATCTTCAAGCTGATGAACACCGTACTTTTGATAGAATTAAGAAATCGCTAGATCAACTTGAAGAAATCCCTGCAACAATCAAACAAGATAAATTTGTTAAACAAGAAGTTGAAAACATTCCAGCTAACGATCATCGTAACTTTGATGCAGTCAAAAAATCTTTAGATGATCTTGTAGAAATTCCTGCAGTTATTAAACCGATTAACTTTGCTAAACAAGAAGTTGAAAACCTTTCATCTAACGTCGACCAGGCGTCTGATTCATTCAAAAAATCATTAGATGAACTTAAAGAAATTCCTGCAGTTATTAAACCAGTTAATTTTGCTAAACAAGAAGTTGAAAATATCCCTTCTAATGATCACCGTGCATCAGTTTCGTTCAAGAAATCTCTAGACGAACTTGAAGAGATCCCTGCAACTATCAAACAAGATAAATACGTTAAACAAGAAGTAGAAAACATTCCTGCAAACGATTATCGAGAATTTGATTCATCTATTGAGTCATTAGATGATCTTAAGGAAATCCCTGCAGTTATAACTAAAGCTGAACTAGCTACACTACCAGCTAAACTAACTTCATTAAGTGAACGCATAAATCCAGCTACTGATAAATTTGAAATAGATCAAGCAAACTCACTTGTTGATCTTGCTGAAGTTCAAAAACTAGTTGAACAACTAGAAGAGTTAGCTAAACAAAATCAACAACTATTAGAAGAAAAAGAACAACTAAATGTTGAAAAGAATGATCAAGAAGATTTACTTGAAAATTTAATTACCAAGTTTGATCATGAATTAGAACAACTTGAAGAATTAAATAATAATTTCTCAACTGAAGAGTTTGAGCAAGATTCAGATGGTGATGTAATTCAAGATCAACAAAACGATATTCTTGTTGAAGATGCAATTACAACAGATGTTGAATTTAAACCAGATTATGAAAGACTAAATTCTGAGTTATTAGATGATACGATTCATCCAATTCAAAACTATGATTCTGGTTGAAAACCTCAAGAATTAGATGTTAAGTATAACTACTCTGGATTTGATTTTAGTGATTATCACAAACTTCTTGATGAACAAACTGAATTCAAAATGTTCTGTAAGAAAGCAATTGATTATTCAATTGCACCTACAATCAAGATGTCTGAACAAGAACAAGATAATTCAGATGATCTAATTGAATTAGATCATGATGATGCTATTGATTCAACAAATGAACTTCAAGTAACTGATAATGTTGCTGATATTGAAGTTTCTGATTGAGAAACAATCGAAAATCATCCAATGATCGATTTCCAATCATTAATCAACAAACACTCAGAACAATCTAAATATTATTTAGAAGATAAGAGTTCAACTACTGAATTAATTGAACAATCAGATGAAACTGATTCATCTGAACAAACTGAGTTTAACTTTGAAGGTTTAGATGAAGATATAACTCGTTTAATCATTGAACAAAAAGAAAATATTAAACATCGTCTAATCTCACAAGGTGAATATGATTCTGAAAACCTATCTAAAGAATTAAGTCAACGTCTAAAAGAAGAAACCAGAAAGATCGTTGTTAAAAATATTAATAATGACTACACAAATATCAACGATATTAATAAGTTCAAAAAACCTTTAGTTTCAGTAGATATTAAACCAGTTCGTCCGTTTGCATCTAAAAGTCTAAAAGATCGTTTAGTAGCTTCACAAAAAATTCCATCTAAATCAACTTCTAAGAAGGTTGCTACTAAATCTATCCTTAATGATCTTAAGAATTATCAATTCAAAGGTGCTAATTTAATCTTCCAAAAATCTGAACCTAAGAAATTAACTAATAATAAGTAATAAAGTTAAGTTACAAGTTTAAATCAAACACTAATGTGTTTGATTTTTTTTATCTATTTTTTTATCAAAGTAGTGATATCCACTTCCAATAATCAAAAATGTGTTTTATAATATAAGGAATAGAATTTATATATATACATATATATTACAAGTAGCATCTTAATAATTTATAGGTATTATGAAAAAAAGCACCAAAAAAATATTACTCACATTAACAACTTTTATCCCATTAATTTCATTTGGTTTAACAAGTTGTACTTCAATACCTTCAAATAAAAATTATGATCAAGCACTAGTGATGCTTTCTAAATTAAAGCAACTAGAATCTTCTGTAGCTAATGATTCTAAATACAATGGGATCAAGCAAGAGATTAATGATTTCATTAAGACTAATTATTTCAACCAAGATACTCAAAGTGGTAAATTAGTTTCAATCATTAATGAAATGGGTCGTTTGTATGATAAGTTAGAAGCTCAAATTAATCAAAAAGATGATAAGACTACAAATAGTGAACCTAAAACAGCTAGTAATTCAAATACATTAAATGATAAAAATCCTAGTGAATCAAGTAACAGTAATTTAAATAATAGTAATCCAAGCAATAATAATTTAAATACTAATAATGAAACTGGCTCTGGTGAAGCTAGTAGTCCAGTTTATAGTGGAGATGCTGCTGAAAGATTAATTGCACAAAAATCTAGTCAATTACAATCATTTGTTAATGATTTAGATAGTTTAGCTGCTACAGCTAATGATAATATCAAAAGTGGTCTAGAACACGTTAAAAGAAACACACTAGATCAAATCAGTGCTTTAAGATATCGTGGTGATGCACTAAAAAGAGCAAATGAATACGATGATTATGCTAAAAACCAACTTCTTAAGGATTGAGAAGTAGTTTTAGATGATGCACAAGTTAAGAAAAACCTTGTTTTAAATCAAAAAAATGAAGGTAATGCACCATTAAAACAAGGTAAGAAATATTATAGTTATAACAACGAAGAAGACATTAACGATCTAATGGATATGTTTGATAAGATCGTTAATGAGCAACAAATTGGTACGATCTCATTTGGTGATGTGCAAATTGAAGCTCAAGCGATGTCAAAAGCTTACTATCGTTGGATTAGAGAAAAATGACGAGATTACCCTTGATTAGGATTTAATAATGGGGTATTTTTCTTCCATCTAAAAGGCAATGATTCATTAACTTTCCCTAATACGAAAGAAAACGTATTAGAAAAAACCTATTATGTTGATAATATAGTTAATGGTATTTATGCAAGCGATTGATTATCAGATAACCAATACCGTGATAATTTTAAATATATCATTAACGAAGTTAATAGCTTAATCAAAGATGGGATGAGTGATATTGAAAAAGCTGCTGCTTTATACTGATATGTATTAGAAAAATCAGGTTATGACTATAAGTTCTCAAACCCAGCAAGAGCATACTTTAATAACGGTGGGGTTTGTGCTGACTTTGGTTCATTCTATGCTTTCATTCTAAATATGGTTGGAATTGAAGCAATCCCTCATAATACTGGTGCAATTGATGGTGAAGATTACGACAAATTAGTTAATGCAGGATTAACTAAAGATAACGGTCAAGAACTTCATGAATTAGTATGAATGAGATTAAAAAATCCTAAAGATAATAAGTATTACTGATTCAGAAGTGATCCTACTTGAGGTGATAGTATGGAAGATAAATGAGACAAAGCACCTCATGCTAAAACTGGTATTGGCTGAAATATGGATCAATTTATCTCACCACTAGGATTATCACCTTGACAACCATTTAGTAGTGAAAATGGTGATCGAACTCAATTTGATTACAACAATCTTTGAGGGTTACCATTAAGAGAACACATTGTTGATAATGGTGACACTAAGGGATACTACTCAACACGAAATGATTTTGTCTTTAGACACAATTTATTCCAAGATGAAGTAAAAACTGGTCAAAAATTATCTAAACCATTCTTTTATAAAGGTAAATGATTCTATCTTCAAAAAACATATCAGGGAAGTAATGGAAGAGGACCTGCTACTTTTTCATTTAAATATCGTAATTTCTTAGATGATACTAGTAAAGATGTCTTTAATAGTACTGATCCTGCAGCAAAAGCGATATCAGATGCTTTAAGTAGTTACAAATCAGATTTATTAGGTAATAGTCAATATTCAGCACCATTAACTTTTGAAAGAAATAACAAAGTTATTTTTGTAATTAAAAACTTTAATTACTTAGAAAATCGTGCTCAAAATAGTCCTTCAAAATTAGTTATTCTTGATTTAGATACTTTAAAAACAAGAACAGTTGACTTACCATTAGTTGGACCAGACCGAAATGGTCGAAGATGAGTAGATAACTTCTATTTTGATGCTTCAGGTGATCTTTATGTTAAATTTGACAAAGATGATGCACTTGATGGTAATGTTTATCCAAGACACTTTAAACTTACTATTACTGATGAATTAAAAAATTATTTAGCTTCAACAACTCCTTCAAAACAAGAAGCGCTAAATTGAGTTAATCGTATCAGAGGATATTCTGCAGTTTATTTAGAAGATGGTTCAGTTGGTAATTTACCAAAAGTTACAGATAACCATTCATTAAAAGTTCAATTATTAAGTGATTTAAGCACGATTAAAGCTCAAATTGAAAATGGCACGGATGTAAATTACGCATCGACAATCACAAAAATTAAAAATCTTTATAAATCTTTCTTAAGTCATAAGATTGTTTCATCTAATAAATTATTTGTTGATAAACAATTAAGTGAATACTACCAATTCTCAAAATCAAGATATGATGGAGAATCATTTAGAGGGTTAACCAACTTTAATGTAATCCAAAATCCAGATGATATCTTCTCAAGAAATGATTCTATCTTATATGATGTTTATTATTCTGAAACAAAGAATGGTACATTTAAAAAGATCAAATCTGATCAATACATTGATAATTTAACAATCTCTAAACAAGAGCAACCTAATCTTCAAGGATATTATTATGTAGTTGCTCATGCTATCAACGATCCAAACAATTCAGTTAGATCAGATACTACTTACGTTGAATATGTAAGTAATACACAACGTCCAAAAGAAGAATATGCACTTCATCCAATCTTAAGTGGATTAAAAGTTGGTTTTAATTATGGAACAACAGTTCAAACATCAAACATTCAACTAAATGTTATTCCAGGTGTTGAACAAATTAATAACCAAAAGATGTCTCATTTATATTTCAACTGATATAAATTGACATTACAAATCCCAGGATTTGCACTAAGTTTAAATAACTTCTCAAATGCAAGCTTTAAAGTTTACTTTATTCCATTTAGTGATGTAAATGCTAAAAAGGTAGTTTGACAAAAAGAATTAACAACTACTGATTCTTATTTCAGAGACACTAATATCGATGTAGATGCTAGAGAGCCTGGAATCTATTACTCAGAGCTTTCTTACACTTATAATAATCAAGATTACAAAGCATTCTCAGAAATTAGTACTATCTTTGGTGAATTAGATAATTACAAACAAACATTAACTAAGTTCTTTGATGATATGCACCAAGCAAATAAGAGCTATACTAATTAAAAAAAGCAAAAGATCTAACTTAAGTTAGATCTTTTTTTGTTTAACTATTCGTAAACTTTATAGCTGACAAACTATTTTAGTTTTACAAGTTTACGTAAAAAAAAGAAATAATCAGACTATCTGCCTGATTATTTAATGTAGTCGTTTTGACTGAATTATTCTTATTGATAGCTAAACACTTAAAAAAATACGTATTGAGAAAAATAAAAACGATCTGTTTAGTTAATTATCAAAGAGTTTTAAATACTTGTTATGAATTTCTAAAGTTGGTATTTTGGTATCAGGTTCGTTGTAATTTTTATAGATATTAGTTCAGTTGTTTAAATACTTATATCCACCATCTTTGTTTTGATATTGACCAAAGATTGAGTTATCAACTGCATCAGCATACCCTGTAGGTGATTTTGCAGTATTTTGTTTATAAATGTTATAGAAATCTTCGATTGCTGATGAGATGGAGTCTCCTGCTACACTACTAGCAATTCCTAGTTTTCATAAGCTAGTAGATAATTTAGGACTTTTAGTTTTTTTACTTCTAGACGATTTAACTTCAGCTGCAGCTGATTTTAATTCTTCTACATTTCCACCAGTTGCTGCAAAACCTGATAAACCAAAACCTAATTCATCATCCATTCCACCAAGTATTTGATTCAAGGTACTTGAATTAAGATCAGGATCAGTTTTAACTTTTCTAGTTCTTGTTTTCTTAGCTGTTATACTTGTTGTAACCTTAGCTTCACTAGCTAAAGGCACAACACCAGAAAGTTCTTCACTAGTTGTTTTGACTGATCTTTTTCTTGTAGTAGTTTTCTTACTACTAGTAGTTGATGATGCTTTTCTTGGCATAATTAATTATTAAAATCCTGCATAAATTGCAGAAGCATAAGGGCTTAAAAACGAATAACGCGCTCTTGTGCTTGCAAAACTTGAATAAACAGGTTTTGCTGGTGGTTGATTAGACACTTCAACGAAATAGCCATTTGGATCTGGTTGGTTTTTAATATCGTTAACGATATTACTGATCGTAACAGCTGTTTTGCTAATTGATCCTAGAAACATCTGACCAATAATTGTTCCAGTAGCTAAAGCGTTAGCAAACCCACCATGAAGTTTGTTTTTATCACTTGTAGTTAATTTCTTCATTATCTCCTCCGTTAAAGCTATGTCTTTTTAACTTAAAAGATAGAAATAAATTTAATTATTAATTAAATTTTCAATTGTTCTTGATATTAATTGATCTTGAAGATTTTTCAAAATATAAAAAAGATGAACTCTTATTTAAGTTCATCTTTTTTTAATGAATATCTTTTAATTAAACTATTACTATTTCTCAATCGGATCTCGATATAATGGCATACTCATACATCTAGCACTACCCATTCCTAATGATAATTGGTCACCATTTCAACTTAAGACCTTTATACCAGCATCTTTTAGTGCTTGGTTGGTTTTGTAATTACGATCATATCCGACCACCACACCTGGTTGGATTACTAAAAAGTTAGTAGCATCAAAGTTGGTTTCAATATCAATCTCAATCTGAGTTGAATCTTCACCAGCAACTGGTATTACAGTTGCTTGTTTACTAATTACCATTGATAAGAATTCTTCTAAAGATTGATTTAACTCTTTTCATAACAAAGTTTCATTGGTTAAATCAATCTCTCAGATCTTTAATACTCCCATCATATTAGGTGAGTATAAGAACTTATCATAATCTAGCATTGTTAATCAAGTATCTAGATGCATTAAGTTACTCATCTTAGGAACATTGATTGCATAGATCTTTTCAAAGCTAGTTTCATCATTAGCTTTTAGTTTTTGTGCTAATGAATCAATTGCTTTTTTCTCAGTTCGTTCTGATACTCCAATTACTAAGGTTTTATCATCATAAACGAATAGATCTCCACCTTCAATACTGTATTCATCATTTCGTGAATAATATTTAGGGGTGTTTTTATATTCTGGGTGGTGTGAGAAGATAAAATCTGCAAAGATTGTTTCACGTTTTCTAGTCGGATGAAACATTGAATGTAAAGTTATGCCTTTACCAATACTAGCAAATGGATCTCTAGTAAAATACAGATTTGGCATTGGATCAGCAATTAATTCGATTTCAGATTCTATATCAACTTCCTTAGCCAAAATCCCCGACATCATTTTGCGAATCATCTCTTGTGGGTTGGTTGATAAAGTTTTTAGATAACTATAAACTTTAGGGCGGTTAATTTCAGATAAAATGGGAATACATTCATCTAACCAACGGTTAATGAATTCTTCTTTTATTTCATTAGATGACGCTTCAAAAGTTTGCGCTGTTAAATCTGACAACTGCACACATTCTACACCTTGATCTTCTAATAACTTAATAAATGCTTCATGTTCTTGTCTAGCCTTAACTGGATTTAGTAAAGAACTAAACAATAGTTCATCCAATCTTTGAGGAGTTACATAATCTAGTTCTTTATCTGGGGTGTGAACTAATACCTTTCTTAGTCTTCCAATTTCACTATAAACTCTTATTTTATTAAACATAAACCTCCTTAATTAATTGTTATTGTTATGATCGTTAGATCATTAATTTAGTAAACTAAACCTTATTATTCTTTAAGTAAGTAGTCAGTAGCTCTTACATAAGGATTGATAGTGTCATTGATATGTTTGATTGCTACTGTAGCTTCATACATTCCTGAGATGATCAGATTAGGACGTTTGCTAAAATTACTAGCTAACCCAATTGCATAGATATTTTTATCTGATGTTTGGTGGTGATGATTGATCACAAAATTGTTATTCATATCTTGTTCAAGATGATTAAAACAATCAAGTGATTTTAAAGGTTTTAAACCATATTGAACGATTAGATAATCAAAGTTTAATTTAGTTAATTCACCAGTTTGATTGTGTTTAAAACTAATCTGATTATCTTTGATTAGTTCGATCGTTTGATCTAAATATTGGTTAATTGGTTTTTTATTGATTAGATCAACTAAAGCTTGTGAAGCACGGTATTTTTCTTTACGGTGAATGATTGATAAAGATTTAGCAATCTTTAAATCAGACACTTGATGAATCAATTCAACAGCACTATCACCCCCACCTAAAAAACACAGATCTTTGTTTTCATATTGTTTTAGATCTTTGATTTGATAGTGAATACGATCAAGATCCTGATCTTGAATTAATTCCTCTTTTAATTTAATTGGTTCAAACCCACCATTACCAGTGGCTAGAACAATCTTTTTGGCTTTAACTACTTCATTGTTTGACAACTTTACTTCAAAAAGTAGTTCATCAGATAAATAGTTTTGCTCTCTAATCGTCGTATTAAATAAATATTTAATTAACCCCTGGTTAATGTATGGTTTTTGTTGTTGGTATAACTGATCTATAAAATCTTTTGCTAAAACCCCATTAGCTGTGGGAAAATCATAGATCTTTTTAAAGGGATAAATGTGTGCTGGTTGACCACCGATTTGATCAGTCATCTCAACAACAAGAGAACTTAATCCCTTCATAGCACCATAACTAGCGCAATAAATTCCGCTAGTTCCAGCCCCTAAAACAATTAGGTCATAAATATTCATTTATTTTTAAATATACTATAATAATTTAGATATTTATATTTTATATAAAATTTTAGTTTTTGATGTCTAATACTGATAAAGTTTTTAGTTTTGACGAAAGTTCAAAAGAACAAATTCTTCAAGATTTTGATAATTACAAAGCTGAGTATTGTATCAGCACTTTTCTAGCTACTCACCCTCAAGCTTCTGAATATGATTTACGCGACTATCTAGAAAGCGCTAAAAGAAGCTATGTACGAGCTAAACGCAATAATATGAGCGATGAATTATGACTAGAACACTTACATAAATTCATTAAGGGATATAAACTAGTTGCCCCACTTCAAAGAGAATTAGATAAGTTAATTCTAAATAAAGACTTTACCAATCTAGAACTAGAAAAAGCTGAATTAGCAAAACAAAAAGCAGAGCTTGAAAAAGAACGTATTGCTTTCTTAAACGAACAAAATGAGTTTATTCAAAATGGTCGATCAAAACATTTTGATCATATTGTAACAACTTCTGAATACGAAGCGACTAAAAAAGAACTAGAACTAAAATACTATAAAGAGATCGAAGCGATCAAAGAAAAACATCAAGAAGAACTTGTAAAAAACCAAGAAGAAACTAAAAAAATCTTTGATGAAGAGATCAATAACATCAAAGATTTTTATGATAAAAAACTAGAAAAAGTTTCAACTCACTACAACAAGTTAAAAGAAAAGCTAGCTGAATTAAAAGACGATAATAATAAGTTAATTAATGAGATTTATGAAAGAGATCTTGCTAGTGAAAACCAAATCGCACTAAGAACTAAAGATTATTACGAAGAATTAGAAAAGATCAGAAAGATCTTAAGAAATTATGAAGTACTATCTTTTGAATTAAAAACTAAGATCAAAGAAAAAGATTATTTACTAAACCAATTAAAATCAAAACTTAAACACAAAGACGATGAATTTAAAAAATTCATCAAAGATCAACCTGAGATCGTTAACCAACTAATTAACGACGGAATTAAACAAGGTGTTAAGGTTAAGTTTAATCAACTAGAATCTAAACTAAAAGAACGCGTTAAACAGTATGAAGATACTGTTGGTCAAACTTATGAAAAACATAAGAATGAAGTTGATAAGATTCTAATTGCCAATGAAACCAAGGTTGAAGTGATGAAAAATGCACTACTTCAAGCAGAAGAAACTGCTAAACTAACCACCAACGAACTTGAACGCATTAAATCTGAGTATGATTTAGTAATCTATACTAATCGCGAACTTAATGAAGCAATTAAGATTGAACAAGAAAAAGCGAAAGAATTAGCGGCTAAAGTTGAAATCTTAACCGCTGAAAACAACGATCTAGATAAATTAAATAACTTATTAGTTAAAAAATACAATGACAACGATCATTTATTGTCAGTATCTAAATCAATCTCTGAACAACTAGATAAGATTAATGCTTCACAATTATCATTACAAAAAGTTTTACAAACTAGTGATGATGATAAAACTAACCAAAAGATCATCGATCTTAATAAAGCAATCGATCAAGTAAATTCAACCTATAAACAATCTAAGGGATTAAAAAACGAACCAATCCAATTACCTAAATCAACCCCAACCCAAGGTAAGATTATTGAATACATCGATGAAGATGATACTTTAGATTCTCAATGAGCTAGACAGTTCTCTGAAGCGACTAAAAGAATCAAAGAAAAAAAGCTAAATAAGAAAAAGAAAGCACTATTAGATAAAGAAATTAGTGAATTTAAATAATCGATATATTAAAATAATCTAGCCATTACAACAATTAACACGAACCATGTCAGGTCAGAAATGAAGCAGCATTAAGTATCTTAATTGTGTGTAATGGCTTTTTAATTTATTAAAATATATTAATTAACCCTTCTAGTTAGAAGGTATATTAGCGATGGATAATAACAACAATAATAAACGTAATCGGTTTTACTTTAATCAACGTCAACCAAACGAACGCTCAAGAATGAGTAGTCTTAGTGAATTTGATTTAGATATCATCAAAGAACTTGGTTTAGATGATGATGAACCTATTAATAGTGATAAGAAATCATCTTTAGATGATGATGTCAACTTCTTAGATGATGTCATCAATGATTATGATAATTGGGATAAAAAAGAAGTAAAACAAACTAAAAAGCCCACTAAAGACGATTATACTGTTTTAACTGATCATCAAGATGATGATGACGATGAAGACGAAGATGATCTAAACTTTGAAATCCACCGCTCAAAATACGTAAGTTCAAATACCACTAAAACTAAAGACAAACCGATTAATAATGATAAGACCCGCTTTGTTGGTCAAGATTTTTCAGATCAAGAATTAATTCAAGCTTATACTAAGAACTTAAGTTCATACATCAATGATCATGATGATGAACAAGAGATTAAATCTAAGAAAGATGTTGCTCCAGTTCACAGTTTTAGTAGTAAAAAGATTGATGAATTAACCAATGAAAAAACTGACATAATCACTAAAACCACTCAAGAAGATGACGATGAGGATGACGAATACTTAATTACTAAAAATGATAGTGATTATAGTTTTGAATCAACTGATCAACCTGTAGAAGAACCTCAAGTTGATCTAACTGATCTACTAGATGATGATGAGTTGATTCAAGATGAACCTTCAAGAGAACTGCCTTCAACAAACGAAGTGATGAACGCTAAGTTTGGTGAAGATGATTTAGAAAAAGAAGATTTAGATCTTAAAGAAGATAGTTCTAACGTTAAAGAGATCGATTCTGATCTAATTGATGATCAAGATAATCAGTTTACTAAAACTAGCTTACCAGAAGAATTAGTTACCAAAAAAACGATTAATCATGATGATCAATTAGAAGAGATTACTAATCAAGAGATCATTGATGCCACAACACCAGTTGATTTTGAACAGATTGAAAAAACTAATACGAAGATTCAAGCTAATGATAGTTCTGAAACAAGTAACAACTTGTCAGAACTAACACGATTAGCAATGAAAGATGTTCAAGAACATTATTTATCAAATATCTCTAAATTAGATCAATATAAAAAACAATTAGAAGAGCGATCTAAACAATTAGATGAACTTAATGAAAGTTTAGATCGTAGACAGATCGATATTGAACTAATTAGTAATAATATCCAAGAAAGTATCAAGACCCATAAACAAGAGATGGATCTTGAAAAATTAAATCTTCAAAAAGAAAAAGAAGAGATTATTGCTAAAGCTAATACACAAGCAGAAGCCATCATCAAGCAAGCTTATGAGCAAGCTAATCAATATCAAGAATTAATCGAGAAACAACAAGCAGAACAAAAACAAGAAGTTGAAAAACAACAACTAATTCAACTTCAAGAAGGGTTTGATCATAAGATCAAACAACTTGCTACTAAGATTAGTCATCAACTTGAAAATAAACTAGTTAAAAAAGATCAGATCTTTACGCAATTGTTATCCCAAATTAAGGTGATGGCTGAAACCACTCATGCTAATCAATTAAGAATTAATGAGTTGTTCTTAGCTGTTAATAATAAAGATAAAGAAATACTTAATCTTAAACGCGATATTGCGATTTTAAAAGCTAGTTCGGATTCATTAATTAATGTTAAAACTGAACAAACTAGAGAAGTTGCTAAAAAACACTACCAAGATTTTGAATTGGATAATTCATTTAAAGATCCTTATCTAGAACAAAAACTTAATAGTTTAACAAGAGATTATTTAAATCTCTCAAATGAAGTGATTTATGAACCTGATCTAGAAGAATCAGATCCTTCAACTAAAAAGATCTTCAAGACTTTTAATCTATCTGATTTAAATCAATCTCTTGAAGAAGATAAGAAGATTCTAGCTTCAATTAACCAACATTTCGAACGACCAATTCAGATTACTAAATCTGATAAGAGATTATCTAAAGAAAAAGTTCATAAACCAAGTATTATTAAAAGAAGTCAAAAACCAGTTGTTTATGATGATGAACTAGATGATTTTAGTTTAGGTTTACTAGATAACGATTTTAATGCTGAATACAAGAGTGTTACTAAAAAATACCCAGAACAAAAGAAATCAAGTAGTTCGAATAAAAAACTAACAACTAAAAAAGTTCAATTAGTTTTTGATTCGGATAATTAGACTTTTGTCTAACTAACATACTGGTAAACATTTGCATTAAGTTAATGCAAATGTTTTAAATAGCTAACAATAATGCCAAGATTAACTAATCCGCTTTTAACGCATGAACTAACGAACAAAAAGCATAAGTATAATGCGATCTTTGTTCATGGTTTTAGTTCATCTCATAATAAACATTCTGAGATCTTTAAAAGATTAAATGATGAATTAGTTAATTATTATACTTTTGATTTGCCAGGACACGGGCAAAACCAACTAGAAGAAAAACCAGAACTTAAATTAGACTATTTTGCTGATCTAGTTGTTGATTTTATTAATCAAAAACAACTAGATAATGTGATCTTAATTGGACATTCGATGGGTGGAGGAATCTGTAGTATTGTTAACTATCTAATCCCCCAAAAGATTAAGGCACTAATTCTAGAAGCTCCCCTAAATCCGACCATCTTTACCTTTGATAAGAAACGAATCTTTGATTCGTTTAAATCTTTTGGCAAATCAACCTTTTTAGACGTTTTAAAAAAAGAAGACGAATTCAACGATCAGATCTCTTTAGTTGGTTGGATCAAAAAGATTTATAAAACCAACAAGGACAAGATCCCGTTGTTATTAAACCTGATCTCGTTAAAATCTAAGAATTTACTAGATAATGCTTATAAAACTCTAAATAATAAGCCAGTTTTATTAATCTTTGGTGAAAATGATGTCGTGATTCCACCAACTAAAACAATTAAGTATGTCAGTCAATACACCAACTGTTTAACAACTAGAATCGTTGATGAAGCAGCCCACCTACCCCATTCAATCAACAAAGAGTTGTACTATTATTTTGTTAAAGATTTTATCTTAAAATTAAATTAAATAATATTAAAATCTACTTATATTTAGATTAGTTATAATATAAAGAAAGTGTATAAAACATTTTACTAATCTTTTAGTTGATTGAATATGGCAGAAAAACGCGATTATTATGAAGTATTAGAAATAGACAGGGACGCAGAAGAGCAAGAGATAAAACGCGCGTTTAGAAAGCTGGCTAAAAAATACCATCCCGATACAAACAAGGATGATCCAAATGCTGAAAGCATTTTTAGAGAGATAAACGAAGCGTATGAAGTTTTATCTAACCCTGAAAAAAGAGGTCGCTATGACAAGTACGGACATGATGGACTAGATCGTGAAGACGATCTAGACTTTGATCCGGACATTTTTGATTCGTTCTTTGAAACGATTAATGCAGCTGATGAGTTTGATGATGTCAGCTTTGATGGTGATTGGTGAGATGATGATGAACTATCTCCCAAGAAAAAGAAGAAAAAGAAAGACAAAAAGGGTGGGTTCTGAGCCAAGTCAAAAGAAGCTGAAAAAACAATTGAAACCGAACCTGAGATCATCGATGTTGGTGCTGCTAGTCAAGCAAGTGAAGAACGTCTATTCGATGATAATGTAGAGGATGAAGTAGTATCTAGTACAGAATCAGTTGATGATGGTGAAAGACTATTTGATAACAACGTTGAACCTTCATTCACTTCAGGTTTAGATGAAGAAGAAGCTTCTGAACCTTCATTTACTTCTGGTCTGGATGACGAACAAGCAGAAGAATCATCTGAAGAAGAAAGTACAGAAGAATCTGAAGAAGATCTATCATGAACTAAATTCATTGGTAATCCTGACTATGGTCATTATGATGACAACAACGAATGAGTGTGAGAAGGTTACTTTGATGATGATGACAACTTCGTATCAACAAGAGACGTAGATCAAGAAGAAGTTGAAGCGCAAGCTGAAGCTGAAGAAGATTCACAAGTTGAAGAAACTGAAGTAGAAGCACAATCTGAAGAAGAATCAACTGAGACTGAAACAGAAGAAGAAGCTCAAGCAGAAGATGAATTAGAATCAGCTGGTGATTACGTGATCCCAGAAGCTGAAGTTATTGATTCACCTGCATCTGAAGAAGTTTCAACTAAAGAAGATGAACAGTCAACTGAATCTGAACAATCTGCTGAGTCTGAATCAGCTAAAGAAACTGAAGAATCTAAATCAGAAGAAGCTGAACAAGAACCAGTAGTTGAAGCTAAAACTGAAGAAGATAGTGAACAAACAAAAGAAGCAGAAGAAAAAACTGAAACAGTTGAAGAAAAACCAACTTCTTCAGTTGAATCATCTTCATCATCTTTTGATTTGAAGCAATTACTAAAAGTAATGCAAGCTCAACCTACTGAAGAAGTAGCAACTACTACTGAAGCTGTTAGTGAAACTAGTGAAACATCTACTTCAGTAGACCAAGAAGATCAATCAGTTGAATCAACAGAAACACAAGAAAACAAAGAAGAAGATCAAGATGATAAAATCGATGATGCTTTTGTTGAATCAAATATGCCCGAGATCGTTGATTTCTCAAAAAATTCAACTGCATCAGTTGGTTCAACTAACGTATATGATCTATCATTCTTAACAAGAATCAAACCAGCTGAAACTACTACTGAAACTGCTTCAAATGAGAACGCTCCAGAAACTAAAGATCAACCAGTTGAACAAGTAGAAACTAAAGAAGTTGAATCAAATGATCAACCTGAAACTAAAGAAGCTGATCAAATTAAAGAAGAATTAAAACAAGCAGCTGAAGAATTAGTTGAAGATAATGTAATTGATGAAAGTTCAACAATTACCCCTCCTCCTGTAATTAAAACTAAGAATAATGAAGTTGAAGAATCATCATCTAAGAAAGATGATGTAGTTCAAATCAACTTAGATGACTTAGAAGAATTGAAGTTTGAACTAGTTCAAACAAACCAAGAAAAACTACCAGAAAAAGCTGTAGAAAATTGAGCTCAGGAATATCAACTAGATGAACCTACTCAATCAGATATCGACTGATACAAACAAGAAGATCCTAAAGATCTTGAACAATTAGTTCAAGATCAAGCAACTTTAGAGATTTCTGAAGAAGCTGAAGCTAGTCAACCAGCAGTAGAAGAAAAAACTACTGAAGAAGTAGCTAAGGTTGAAGAAAAAGTTGAAGCTGAACTAGCTGTAGTTGAACAAAACCCTAGTGAACAAGAAGTTCAAGAACAATCTAGTGTCGAACTTGCTATCGTTGAAGAAGAATCTAATCTTGAAGAAGCTAAAGAAGAATCTAACGTTGAATCAACAGAAGTTAAAGAAGAACTTATCATTGAATCAACAAAAGATGAAACTATAGTTGAACTAATTGAAGAAGAAGTTAGTGATCAATCAACTAAAGAAGAAGTTAAACAAGAAGAAACTAAGATTGAAGAAGTAGCTGAAGCGCTAAGAAAAGAAGAAGAACTTCTTGAACAAAAGAAGGCAGCTGAATTTGCTGAACTGTTTGGTGAAGAAACACCAACTACTACTAAAGAAACTAAAGAAGAAAACGACTTCTTATCTATTGAAGAGTTATTAAACAACGAACAAGAACAACCAACTCAATTCAATGAGATCATCATTGAAAACAATCTTGATAATGTTAGTGTTGAAGATGATCAAAATTATCAGATCAAAGATGATAATAATGAGTTCATCAATATTAGTGAACCAACTATTGTTAATTCAAATCTAAGCTTTGAACAACAATTAGTTAATGAGATCGAAAGTGATGATCAAATCAAACAACAAGAAGAAAATCTAGAAGAATATGAAACTGTTGATTATGATCCACTTCAACAACCCGTTCGACCGATGCATACATCAGAATCGGGAATGTATGATTTCAACATTAAATTATTAAGAAGACAAATAGGTGATAAGATGGAAGGTAATGATAATTCTAATAAAAACCTTATTAATAAGATCAACGACTTAAGTGACTTTAAGTCTAGATTATTAAAACGGTTAAGTGAAACCGATCCAGGAACTCAACCACCAGCTAGCAAGTACCAAGAACCAAACTTGATTCAGATTGAACGCTTAACTGAAATTAACGTTGTTAAAGAAGTTGAAGTTCATCAGGTGTTGTTATTTAACAACGCAATCAAACGTGTTAAATACACCAGACACACCCCATGTAATAACTGTTCAGCTACTGGTATTGATCTAACTTCAAGTCAACCATATAAACTATGTCCAGCTTGTAGAAACGTTGATGGTAATGTTGAATCATGTATGGTATGTAATCAGTATGGTAAACTGATTAGAATACCTTGTAAGAACTGTTTAGGTAAATCTTATACTAATGAAGCAATTACTTTAGATATTAAGTTACCAATCACTTCTCAACTTAATATCTCAGTTAACTACCCTGGATTTGGTCATATCTTCCCAAATAACTTAAAGGGTGATCTAACTGTTATCTTTAAAGTAATTCCATCTAACTTCTTTGTCATTAAGAATAATGACATCCACGTAAAAGCATTAGTAGACCCAATCTTAGCATCAATTGGGGGTATTATTAAAGTACCAACAATCAACAAGTTAATTAATGTAAGAATCCCTCCTGGTACTAAGGTGGGTGATCAAGTGATCATTAAAGATATGGGACTAGATGCAAGATATGATCTAGAATCTAAAACTCATTATGATAAGGGTTCATTAATCATCCAAGTGGTGTATGCTGATATCATGAAGAGTGATGATCGTTCGTTAGGACTTGAAGAAGCAGCCAAACTACCTAACGTTCAAGTTGAACACTTTAATAAATTAGCACTACGTGAGATCAAAGAATTAAAGTATAACCAACAAGAGTTACAACAAGAACAACAAAACTGAAACTTCCAGTCAAATGAATCTGATAAATTAGATTCATCAACCGATCAAAAAACTCACCAAAGTTTAGCATTTAATCGTGTTCTAAACACGATTAAAGATATCAGAACGATCGATGATATCAAAAAGATCCGTGAGAAAGCTAATAAGAAATAAGGATAACTAATTCCAGATACTAAATATGAATAACCAAGAACATAAGAACCCAGAAACTGAAGCTCAAAAAGAAGTTAAGGATAACTCTTCTACTGAAGAAACTAGTTCATCTAGTGAAGTTAACAATCTCACTAGTGAAGCTTCAGCTTCTAACAGCACCCAAGATGCTAGTAATATTAGTTTGGCTAATGAAAATATCCAAATTAAATCATCACTTGATGATTTAAAAAACTTTGTGCAAAACCCAAAGAGCCAAAACCAAAAGATTAAAGCGGTTAATCAATTAATGTTTAATGAGTTTGTTAAGATTGAATCAGCAATCAATAACATTAATAGTTATATTGATAGTTTAAATCGTAAACTAGAACAAACTAATGAAAACTTCAAGACTAAGATTCAAGAAGTTGAATCTAAAGCTCAACAAAAGATTAATGATCGCATCGAAGAATTAGATAAGCGTAAAAAAGAAGAGATTGATAACGCTAAGAAATATGCGATTGAAAAATCAATCGATTCAGCAATTAATATCGTTGACCAATTAGAAATTGCATTAGAATTTGCTAGTCTTGATCCCGCTGTTAAAAACTATGTTAGTGGGTTTAAGATGGTACTAAACTCATTTGTTAACTGACTAGGTACAGTTAATATCCACAGAATGGATATTAAACCAGGTGATAAGTTTGATGAAAAATACATGAGCGCTTCAGATAAAGTTAGTGATCCAAATTATCCAGCAGATACTGTTTGTAAGGTAATGAAGTCTGGTTACAAATTATATGATCGTGTCGTACGACACACCATGGTAGTAGTATCAGATGGTGTTGGATATGTTGATCCAAATGCAGCTGAAGAAGCTACTGAAGAATCTGCACCAACAAAACCAACTCAAGCAACCCCGACTCAAGAAGCTGCTCCTGCTCCTACTAAATCTAAACCAACAGCTCCACCTCCTGGTAGTGTAAAACCAACAACACCTCCTCACCAAAAACCAGTTCAACCACCACAATCATCTTCTAAACAACCAATCACACACCAAGTGATTAAAAAATCTTAATTTTTAGTTAACAATTAATTTTGAATCAGATAGAGTTTTAGCACTCTATCTGATTTTGTTTTGTTAAAATAAGCTCAAATCAACAAAATCTATGAAAAATCAAAAAAAAAAATAGGCTTCTAAAAGTTGTTAGTTTATTAGGAGTAAGCTCAATTGTGGGCTTGTCATTAGCTAGTTGTACAGCAATCACACCTAGAGTTGTTAACCAAAATGGTGGTACGACCGTACAAGGTTCAAATAATAATAGAATTGATAATTCTAATCCTAGTAGTACTTCTAATCCAAGTAGTACTTCAAATTCTGGTGCTACTTCTTCTAATCCTGCAAGTACCTCTAACCCTAGTAGTACTTCAAATCCAGGAAGTGCTTCTAACCCAAGCAGTCCTTCTACTACAAATAATGTTAATCAATCAGCAGAACTACAAGCTACAAGAAATTCTTTAACTAAATTGATTGATGATCAAGCTAATACATTAGCTTCATATGGTGATTATGCTAAATTAAGACAAGATTTAATGTCAGCATATAGTTCAGCATCGGATGTACAAAGTAATCAAAGTGCATCATTAGAAAACTTAACTAATGCACTTAGGCAACTAGAAAACGCAATTAGCACAGCTAATGATACTAAAACCAAGTTCGTTAATGACAATGGTGATTTAATACAAAAATACGATCAATTAAAAATGACTTTAGCTGGTCGTGAAACAGCTTTACAAGGTTTAGATGGTGCTAATTATGGATTAATTAAGGACCATATAGAAAACTTGTTTAATGATGTTCAACAAGTAATCAATAATTCATTAATTCCGGTTAATGAATCAAATAAACCTACTACAAGTAGTTTAGAAACTTTAAAAACAAGTATTGATACTGCTACATCTCAAGATACTTTAATGACACAAAAAGCTAGTGCAGATAAACTAGCTACTGGTTTTGATAAATATGCATTATCTAAAGATGGGTTAAGTGGAGTTGATGCAAGTCATAACCAAGAACAACCTTGAAACTATGGCTTTGGTGGTTATAGTGTAGATTTAGGAACTGGTACTGCTACACAACCAGCTACTTCACCATCAACTCAATCAGTTCTTAATTACAGTTATTTTAGAAGACCTTATTGAAGATCTGATACGATGCAAGATCCAGATCAACAAAATTTAATTGATGTTTCATGAATTTATGGATTATTTGGACAAGATGCTAAATATACATTTAGCTTTAATTATTATGGTCCATCAACAACTGTATATTTATATTTCCCTTATAAGTTAGTTAAAAATGGTGATAGCGTTGCCTTACAATATAAATTAAATAATGGTAATCCTGTTGGAATTGATTTTAGTGGTACTGGAAAAAATTCTAACCCTGCTCCAACAGTAGCTGACATTAATGTAGCTAAAATTAGATTAACAGATCTAAATTTTGGTCCCAACACAGTTGAGTTCAGTATTCCTACAGGAAATGATGGTACTAAAGTTGCTCCAATGATTGGAAATATGTACATCAGTTCATCAGATCAAGCTAAGAATAAAGTTCATGATGATATCTTTGGGAACACACTAGCAGAAGATAATAACTCAGTATCAGTTAACTTTATTAATGGGTATGCTTTAATTTCTGATTGATCTACTTATATTGGTCCGTATACTAACGTACTATCTAACGTACCTGGTTCTGAAAGAATTAGACACTATTTAGTGAGTTATGTTGGTGGAACTAGCGTTCGTGGTGGAAGTAGTGCTACTTGAACAACCGGAATGAATCCACAAAAAGCTCCTACAAACACAGACAACAACAGAACGTTTTCATTCTATGTTAATGCTCCACGAGCCGGTAACTATTCAATAAAAGGAGTTTATTACACTGCTTTTAGTAGAGAATTAAACTTTAGTGTAGAATCGTCTACTGAAACAAATAAATCGACAAAGATAAGTAATTTACTATCAACTGGATCAGAAAATGGTGGTTTAAGAGAGTTTGATACCAATAAAGATAATGGTACAGGAAATGATCGTCAAAGTATTAGTGGTTCAATGTTTAGTATTTCTTCAAAAACAATATCTTTAACTGAAGGATTAAATAAGATTGTTGTTACAGGGAATAGTTCTGCTAGTGGTGCAAGCAATAAAGAAACACCTTATTTTGGGGATTTAACTTTTACGTATATACCTCCAATGGCTACTGAAACTGGATCTGCTGGAGCAAATAGTGGAGCAATGCCTGGATCTTCAAGATAAGCTTAAGACCTATAATTAGATATTCATAATATTGATTTTAAAACTGGCACGCAAGTGCTAGTTTTTTTTATTCGAAAAATAAAATAAAATTTTATATAAAAACTGATCTAAAAAGGTGAAAATTTGCTTAAAACCAAAAAATTTAATTTAATAAAATGCTTGAAATTATCCTTAAAATAAAAGGTTTTAGGCTAAAAATGAGCATGTTTAATTTTAAATAACCCTAGACAAGTAAGAAATATTAGCTTATAATCAATAAGTTAAACAATTTTATAAGTTAAGGTTATTGCTGATTAGATAAGAAACTAAAATCTTAGTTTTACTAATCTATTATTGATAACTTATAGATATCTAAAGTTATCAATTCATTAATAAATACAAAGACATTTAAACCAAATATATAGAATGAAGAAAAACAAAATAACAAAGATAATAGGCTTACTGGGTGTGGGTTCACTAGTAAGCTTATCAATATCGAGTTGTACAGCAATTGAGCAAGTTGTCACTCAAGGTAGTACAAGACCTAATGATGCTCAACCTAATGAGAACAAACAACCTACAAAACCTGTTGAAAATCAGCAACCTAGTAAATCTGTTGAGAATCAACAACCTAGTCAGCCTGTAGATAACAGTAACAACAATAGTAACAATATTGAGAATAATAACGTTAGTGAGAATAACAACAGAACTACTAGTAACGCCAACACAGGCAATACTGGTTCATTATCTTTACAAAGTGCTAGAGCTGAATTAAATACATTAATCGATTCTCAAAACGATACTCTTAAGGCATATGATGATTATGCTAAGATCAAAAAAGATTTAGAAAATGCTTATGCTAGTGCTTCTGAAGTTAGTAATAATGGAGATGCATCTCAAGAAGCAGTTAGTAATGCAGTTAGTGCATTACAAACTGCAATAAATACAGCAAATTCAACTAAAGATGATTTTAATAGAGATAATGCAGAATTAGTAACTACATTTAATAGTTTAAAACTTCTTTTAGACAATAAACGAACAACCTTAGCTTTATTTACGAACGATAATTATGCAACGATTAATAATCATCTAAAGAGTTTATATGATAACGCACAAAGTGTTATTGATAAGAGCTTATCACCACTAGAAGGTGATAAGCCAAGTACAGAAACACTTAAGAGTTTAAATGATAACCTTACTACTGCTAGCAGTGATGAGACAATCAATACTCAAAAACAAAAAGCAGATGAATTAAGATCAGGGTTTTCGAAGTTTACTTTGAATAATGAAAATTTAGCAGGTGTTGATGAACAACACAACAACCCCCAACCTTGAAATTACAGTTTTATTGGTTATAGTGTCGATCTTGGTGGTACAACTGGTGGTGCAGAAGCTAGAAGTGCAACAGATATAAACTTTAGTTTTGGAAGAAGAAAACTTTGGTCAAATGCAACAACTGTAGCTCCCGATTCAATGGAAGCAACTGATGTTTCATGAATCTATGGTCTCTTTGGTCCTAATGCTAAATATAGCTTAACTTTTGATTATTATGGACCAACTAATGCTTACTTATATTTCCCTTATAAGTTAGTAAAACAAGCCGATGCTGATAAGATAGCTCTTCAATATAAATTAAATGATGGTCAACCAACACAAGTTAGTTTTTCTTCATCTGACCAATCTGATAATCCACAAGCAAACCCAACTCCATCAGTTAACAAAATTAACGTTGCCAAGCTAGCCTTAACTGGTTTAGCTAACGGATCTAACAAAGTTGAATTCAGTTTACCAACTGAACAAGACAAAGTAGCTCCAATGATTGGTAATATGTATTTGACTTCTAATATAGAAAATACCGACAAGGTTTATAACAGTATATTTGGTAATGAACCTACGACTGATAACCCTAACGAAATTAATGTCGATCTTGTCAAAGGTTATGGATTAGCAGCTGATTATTCAACTTATTTAGCTCCATATACTACTAGATCGACTAATGTGTCTGGTTCAACTGCAGTTAGACGTTTCTTATTAGATTATGTTGGTAATACTAATACTCGTAATTCTGGTACTAGTAATGGTATGAGTTCTATAACAACTCCAACTAATACTAATGACAACAGAACATTTATCTTTTATGTAAATGCACCACAAGCTGGTGATTATTCAATTAAAGGAACGTATTATACAGCTGAAACTAGAGGATTGAATTTTGCTTTAGATGGTTCAACAGAAGAATCTAAAACATTAAAAATTAATAATCTTTTATCTACCCCTAGCTGAAATAGTCTTTCGAAAAAATTCGATACTAATAGTGATAATCAAGGTTCTGACGATGCAAGACAGAGCCGTAATACTGGGTTAACTTTTTCTCGAAAAACTTTACACCTAGATAAAGGACTAAATAAAATTGTTATCACTGGTAATAGTACGATAACAAATAAAAATACACCTATTTTAGGTGAATTAATCTTCACCTTAATACCACCAGCAACGACTGAAACAACACCTGCAGATGCACCAGCTAATGCAGCTTCGACTCAACCTATGCAACCAGTTGCTGAATCTACTTCTTAATAACTTCTATTAAGTTGTTAATGAATAAAAATAGATTAATCAAACAGCAATAACATTTAAACAATTAATTACTAAAGAAATATAAGGAATAAATACTCATAATGAAGAAAAATAAATTAACAAAAGTAATAAGCTTACTGGGTGTTAGCTCGTTGTTAAGCTTATCAATTTCAAGTTGTACATCAATCGATCAAGTTGTTACTAAACGTAGTACACAACCTACTAATACTCAACCTAATGTGAATAAACAACCTAGCAAACCGGTTGAGAACAGTAATAATAATGCTAATGATAATAGCAACAACGATAACAACAGTAATAATAACAACAGCAACTTAAACGAAAATAACATTATTAGTAATAACAATGATGATAACAACAATGGTGGTAATACCAATCCTGAAACTTTAGCTTTACAAAATGCCAAAACTTCATTAAAAACGTTAATCGATGCTCAAAGTGATGAGCTTAAAACATATGCAGATTACGCCAAAATAAAACAAGAACTAACAGACGCATATACTAGTGCATCTGATGTTAATAATAAAGAAGATTCTACAGTAGAAGATGTGAAAACTGCTGAAACCACATTACAAAACGCAATCGATAAAGCTAAAAGTGATAAAAGCGAGTTTGATAGTGCTAATCAACCTTTAGTTACTGCATATAACGAATTGAAAACTACTTTACAATCTAATACAAATGTTTTAGAAAGATTGTCTCAAGATCAATATATTAATATTAGAAATAAAGTTAGTGAAGTATTTAATATAGGCGCTGATATAACAACTAAATCGTTAGATTCTTTATCAGATTTTAATCTTGCAGCTGAAAATATTACTAAAGCAAATACTGACATAACTGAAGTTGTTACAAAACTTTCAGAATGAATGGGTAATGCTGACAAATTCAATGATTTTAAAAAGAAAGTTTTGTCTAAAGATCAATTAACTGCAGGAACGGGTGCAAATAATAATCAAGAACAACCAACAAACTGAAGTTTTGCTGCTTTTAGTGTAGATCTACCTAATTCTAATAATCTACAAAACTTAAGCTTTTCTCAAAGAAAAGTTTGAATGAATAATATGGGTACGACTAGTTTAGTTTCTTCTCCAGTTTCTTCAACAGATGTTTCTTGAATATATAAATTTGCTGGAGATGGCGCTAAATATACATTACGATTTGATTACTATGGACCATCTACAGGTTATTTATATTTCCCTTATAAGTTGGTTAAAAATAGCGATGCTAACAATATTGCACTACAATATAAGTTAAATGATGCTACAGAACAAACTTCTATTATTTTTGGAAATGAAGAAAATGCAAGTGGTCCTGCTCCAACAGTTGATAACATCAATGTAGCTAAAGTTACTATACCTAATTTAAATTTTGGTTCTAACACTATTGAATTCAGTGTTCCAACTACGAAAATAGCTCCAATGATTGGTAATATGTATCTGACTTCTAATGCTGGAAGTGAATCAAAAATTCATGACCAAATCTTTGGAAATGCAAACAATACAAATGACACTCAAACATCTGTTTCAGTGAATTTATTAAAGGGTTATGGCTTAACTGCAGGTTGATCAACTTATATCGGTGAATTCCCTGGTTTAACTAGAACAGGAGAAACACCTGCAGATTCAAATGCTGATGAACCAAATTATTTAGTAGGTTATATTGCAGGACCAGCTGCTAGACGCATTTCTACTAACACTGGTGCAGTTACAACTCCTTCAGCATCAACAACTAGAAGAACTCTAACTATATATGTGAATGCTCCAATGGCAGGTGATTATTATTTTAATGGAACATATATATCTACAGATAGAGAAACTAGATCGTTAAAATTCGAATCAAAAGAAACTACTAATTCTGTAACGATTAATGTAAGAGCTACACAAAACTTTACTTCATTAGAAAAATTTAATACTGGTGATATGAGTTCTAATGTTGTTACGAACGGTATGAAAAGAACGATACACTTTGATAAAGGTATCAATAAAATAGTTGTAAGTGGAGGAAGTAAAGATACTCCTTTTATTGGGAATTTAACATTCACTTTAAATAGTACTCCAGCAAGTAATGCTGGTGGAATGGAAACTAATCCATCTGCATAATATTAAGAATTAAATAAATACTTAGATTTAATAAAACGCTAAGTTGGTTAATAAAAGTTATTAATACCAGAACTATAAGTTCTGGTTTTTTTTATTTATAAAGTGATTGATGTTTTTAATTATTAAAATCAATAATAATCCTCAAGATATAACTCGATTCAAATATAGATAAGATCTGAACGATATTAGTACTCAATGTGATATGCTAGATATCTATCGATATATGTTGATACTTCAGTAGCTTGTAATCATTATATTTATGGCGATTATAATAGTTCAGGTACTAAAGTGCTCACTACATCAAGCAAGGACAAGTTCGATACTAATGTAATAAATACGCCACTTATAAGTATGTGGGTCAAACAAAAGTTTCTAACTTTTGATACTAAAACTAAAAGCAAACTGATATTAATGACGGCAATATTACATTAGAGAATAATATACATACTATCAGTTTAATTGAAGGTTGAGATAAGGTTTATATATCAGAGGTTAATGTTGTCGTGATAGGGAAGATAAGCTTAGTTTTAGATTGAGGATGAAAAGGTGAATTGCTGGTAAGATGTATTAATCTTTTTTTTAAAATGTAGTTAATGTTTAAAATTGAATGTTGTAGTCTTAGTATTTTTTATAGTAATAACATTACCGATTAAATCTTTCATTTTCTAGTACTTTTTAAGAAACTTAAATTTAAAAATGTCACAATTAAGAAAAGAAATTAAAGATTTCTAATCTTTATGTGTGTTGTGTTATTGTTTATTTTAACTACTTATCACAACATCTAAAATCATTAAAAAATTGGCTATTAGAAAACAATGAACAAAATTCAAAAGTTAATTAATGAACTTTGTCCAAATGGAGTAGAGTTAAAAAGAATTGAAGAAGTAGTTGTTTGAAACAAAAAATTTAAAGACGCAAATAATACTTTTAAACCTGTAAAAATACCTGATATTTTAAGTAAAGTAGCTAAAGAAATCGCTACAAATGATGGTGATATTAAAATACTAACAACAGGTTTAAAAGACCTATATACTATTAGAGAAGGTAACGAAAATTACATTTACAATGGTGAAGTTATCACCATTCCAACAGGTGGTTCGGCGAACATAAAATACCATAATGGTGATTTTATCAACTGTGGCAATATCATTGGTATCAGTCAAGATAAAAAGGTTTTAAATACCAAATATCTTTATTATTTTCTAATAGAAAATCAGGAATTGATTGAGTCATTTTATCGTGGCAGCGCAATCAAACATCCTAGTATGTCTGATATTTTGAGTATTGAAATCCCTATACCACCACTTAAAATTCAAGATGAAATAGTGAGGGTGTTGGATTCATTTTCAGAGCTTACAGCAGAGCTTACAGCAGAGCTTAACTTACGTTCATCTCAATATATCTATTATCGAGATAAGTTACTTAATTTTGATAATAATAATCAAGAAATAAAAATTAAAAGATTAGATGAAATATCTAATATCTTAGTTGGAAAAGATAAACCTGAAGATTTCTCAACTGAGCAATCAAAAACTCATAACTACCCAGTTATCAGTAACGGTAAAGGACAAAATGCAATTCTAGGATATTCTAGTACATTCGCTGTAAATAGTGAATGTATTACGATATCAGCAAGAGGTACTATTGGTTATTGTGAATATCGAAATTATCCTTTTACACCTGTTATTAGATTATTAACATTATTACCTAATGATAATGTTGATACAAAATTCCTTTATCATTATTTATCTAGATATTTCAGTGAAAAAACCTATGATGTAGGTGGAATTCAACAATTAACAAAAGTAGATATTCAAGATATTAAAATTCATTGTCCTTGTTTATCTATACAAAGTAAGATATCTAATTTCTTAGATAATTTTGAACAAATTTGTACTGATTTAAATATTGGTCTTCCCAAAGAAGCAGAATTAAGAAATAAACAATATGAGTACTATAGAGATCAGATCTTTAACTATCTAAATACAGGAAAAGTTGAAGATTCGAGAGAGAGAGAGATCTAATATAATCATTATTCTTACTTATCTATTCGGTCATATTGATCTTAAACTAATCGATGTTACCGACTTCATTCGTGGTGTTTCTTATTCTAAAAACGATGAAATCAACATGAATGAAGATCTAGATTATACTTATATTTTAAGAGCTAATAACATCTCAATAAACAATCAATTAGTTTATGAAGATGTTAAAAAAATTAAAAACAATATAAAGATAAAAGACAATCAAAGATTATTTAAAGATGATATCTTGATGTGTATATCAAGCGGTTCTAAAGAACATGTTGGTAAAGTAGCTTATGTATTAAATGATATTGATAACTATAGCTTTGGTGCATTTATGGCTAAAGTAAAAACTCTTAAATGTGCTAATCCTAGATTCATTTATCACTTTTTAAGTAGTGATAAATTTAATAATCAATTAGATAAATTAATTAGTAATACAACTATCAATAATATCAATAATCATATTTACTCTAATATAAACTTAACTATTCCTTCATTATCAATTCAGAAGAAAATAGTTGATGTTCTAGACAACTTCGAACAAGTTTGCTCAAGTTTGAATATTGGATTGCCCAAAGAGATCGAATTAAGAAACAAACAATACGAATTTTATAGAAACCAAATCTTCAATTACTTAACAACTGGCGAATTCGAGAGAGAGAGAGATCTAATTAGATTACTTGTATATATCTTCGGTAACGTTAACGTTACCCTAGAAGATATCGGTTATTTTTATAACGGTTTAACTGGCAAAACAAAATCAGATTTTAATCAAGATTCTAATTCTTATTATGTTTCTTATGTTGATATATTCAACAACCTAGTAATAAATAATAATTTAAATCTAAATAATAAAGTTAATATATCAGAAAACGAAAAACAAAATAAAGTAAAAATTCACGATTTATTATTTACTAATTCATCTGAAAATTTTGATGAATGTGCAATGTGTTGTTTATATACTAAAGATATAAACAACGATGTTTATTTAAATAGTTTTTCGTTTGGTTATAGAATATATGATCATGATCTTGTAAATCCACATTTCTTAAAACATTTATTTCATACAAATGTTTTAAGAAATAAATTAATAAATGTGTTAGTGGTGTAACTAGATTTAATTTATCTAAAGATAAATTTAGAAAGATTAGGATAACTATTCCATCTTTATCTATTCAAAATAAGGTTGTTAATATTTTAGATAATCTTTATCAAATATCGGGTGATTTATCACAAGGGATACCTTTGGAAATCTCACTGAGACAAAAGCAGTACGAGTACTATAGAGATCAGATCTTTAATTACTTAAATCCATTTCAGGTCTACAAGTAGCAATAACCCTATCTTTTTGTTCTAAAATATGTTCATGATCATGAAATATCAGTAAAATTATTTACATTAATATTGATTACTAATGTAGTGTAAGACATAAGCTTATTACAAAAAACTTATCTATAGTTTTTTAATTAAAACTAATAAATTATTTATTTAATAAATAATCTTATTAAGATACTTAATCTAGACTAGAGATTAAAACTATAAGAAGATTAAAAACATAAAAATAATGAATAAAATTCAGCAATTGATTAGTGAACTTTGTCCTGATGGGGTGGAGTATAAGACATTAGGTGAAATATGTAATGTCACTAAAGGCAAACAATTAAATCGAGAGAATTTATTAAAAGAAGGATTGATCCCAGTGATAAATGGGGGAATCAGTCCTTCTGGATATATCAATGAAGGTTTTAATTTTGATAAAAACCATATAACAATTAGTCAAGGTGGAGCTAGTGCTGGTTATATTCAATGAATGGATGTACCATTCTTTGCTGGTGCACATTGTTTTGTTTTAACTAATGTATCGATCTATGATCGATATTTGTATTATTTCTTAAAGAGTAAGCAAGAATACATTATGAACCTTAAGTATGGTTCAGGGATTCCAGCTTTAGATAAAAAAACTGTTTTGAATATCGAAGTTGCGGTTCCGCTAATTAAAGTTCAAGAAGAGATAGTCAAGATCCTTGATTCATTTTCAGAGCTTAACTTACGTTCTAATCAGTATGTCTATTACAGAGATAAGTTGCTAAGCTTTGAACAAGATAAAGAATTAAAAGTTAAAAAGTTAGGTGAGATTTTTTCTGTAGACAATGTCGGAATAGAGAAGAAAATTATTCATGGAGAAAGATATGTAAAAATTATTAATTACATGGATGTTTTCGAGAATAAAACTCTTAAAAAATCTGATTTAAGAATGATGGTCACTGCTACAAAAAGTGAAATTTCAAAATGCAACGTTTTAAAAAATGATGTTTTCATAACACCAGCAAGTGAAATTAGAAACGAAATTTGTGTAGCTTCTACGGTGTTAGAAGATATGTCAAATGTCTTGTACAGTGATGACATAATGAGACTTAGACCTTTTGAACCAGATTATTTTGTATCTAAGTTTGTTACTTATTACTTTGATTCTCCACAAGCTAGAAAAGAAATTGAAAAACACGCAAACGGTTCTCAATGATTTTGAATTAAAAAATCATTTTTAGAAAATTTTGAAATCAAAGTACCTAGCTCAAAAATTGTTAAAAAAATAGTAAGCTTCTTAGATAACTTTGAGGAAATATGTAGCGATTTGAATATCGAACTTCCAAAAGAAATAGAACTTAGAAACAAGCAATACGAATATTACAAAGATCAAATATTCAACTACTTGAATACAGGTCAAGTTGACGGAACCGTAGAGAGAGATCTAATTAGATTATTTGTATATATCTTTAATCAAATACAAGTTACTTAGAAGATGTAGGTCATTTTTATAAAGGTTTAACTGGTAAAACAAAATCAGATTTTAGTGAAGATGTAAACTCTTACTATATCTCTTATGTTGATATATTCAACAATTTAGAAATAAATAATAATTTACATCTGACTAGTAAAGTCAATATGTTAGAAAACGAAAACAAAACAAAGTAGATTAACGATTTAGTATTCATTAATTCTTCAGAGAATTTTGATGAATGTGCAATGTGTTGTTTATATAACAAAGATATAAACAATAGCGTTTATTTAAATAGTTTTTTCGTTTGGTTATAGAATATATGATCATGATCTTGTTAATCCACATTTCTTAAAACATTTATTTAATATAAATGTTTAAAGAAAACAAATTAATAAATGTGTTAGTGGGGTAACTAGATTTAATTTATCTAAAGATAAATTTAGAAAGATTGTTATCACTATTCCTTCATTATCTACTCAAAATAAGATTGTTAAAATTCTTGAAGTCTGCATCAAATATCAAACGATTTTTCTCAAGGAATACCTTTAGAAATCTCGCAAGACAAAACCAGTATGAATTCTACAGTGATGAAATATTTAATTACTTAAATCCTAGTAAGATCGAAAGTATAGAGACGAACAAATTTAATTACTTATTTAAATTTTTCTTAATCTCATCAATTACCTGTTCATGATCCATCTTATGACGAATTAATAAATCCTTATTATTTCCATGTTGTGGAATAGTTTTAAAGTTATAAGGATATATTGATTTATTTTGATATTTCTTTTCAACAATTAATAGATAAAACTCATTTACTAATCCAATATTTCCATAAATATTTTCATAAATATAAATCTGATCATATTGATCTAGGATCTTAATGATGTTTTGATCTAGTTGATCACCATGAACTAGGATTGCATCAAAGCAATCAACATCATTAAGTTGTTGTTCATCTAATACTTTCTTAAATAAGATTGGGTCATTATTGTATGAGATTAAGACCGTTTTGTTTGAATTATTATCTGGGTTCAACTTTACTCATTGATTGATATTATCAAAGTTTTGATAATATGATTCGTATTGATCTAGTTCAACAAAATAACGATTATATCTAATTGCAATTACTTGGTTTGTATTAGTTATTACTTGATTAAGTAGTTTTTTTAATACGATCTCATTGCTTGCAGCATAGATCTTTGAATTTGGGGTGTTTTTAATCATCCCCACATCAAAGATTCCATGATGAGATGAACCTTCAGTCCCATTTAATCCACATCGATCAATTAAGAGATTTATCCCTAAATTAAGTCGGGATAAATCATGGTTTAATTGATCATAACTTCTTTGTAAAAAGGTTGAATAGATTGGTAAAAAAACCGGAACTTTATTTAAACTTACTCCTGAAGCCATTGATAGGGCGTGTTCTTCAGAAATCCCCACATCAATATAGTTTTTCTTGTACTTATTGATCAGATCAATAAACCCAGTTGCATAAGTCATTGCAGGATTAATGATACAAAACTGTTGTCCTTCTTTTAGTTTTGCTTCTAAATAACTAGCTGCTATAAATCCAGCTTGATCTTGATAAGTTTTATTTGAACGATTAGAGTTATGATAAGTTCCAATTAAATCAGCTTCAGCTGCTTTAATTCCTTTACCCTTAATTGTTTTGACATGAACAATTACGGGTTTATTCTTAACTAGTTGTTTAGCTAACTCTAAACCTTTAAAGATCTGATCTAGATCATGACCATCTTCTACTTTGATATACTCATAATTTAGTTGTTTAAAGAAGTTGGTATGATCATTCTTTAAGTTAGCTAATAACTTATTAAACTCACCAAAGTTTTCAGAGATCGACATCTGATTATCATTAAGAATAATAATCATCTTATGATCATGAAAACTGATATTATTGATTGCTTCAAAAGCAATCCCGTTAGCGATACTAGCATCCCCGATTACGGGGATGATTAGTTGTTCTTTATTTAGTAGTTGATTACTAAAAACTAATCCACTAGCAACACTAAGTGAATTTGAAGTATGACCCCCAGCATAATAGTCATACTTAGATTCGTTTAAATCTTGTAACCCACTTAATCCGTTCGTTTGACGGATTGATTTAATCTGATCAAATCTACCAGTCACCATCTTATGAACATAAGCTTGGTGACTGGTATCATAGAACACCTTATCTTGATCTAGATTAAAGAAGTATGCTAATGCAATACTTAGTTCAACAATCCCAAGATTTGATGATCAATGAATACTTTTTTCATAACCTAGATTAATTAGATAATCCCTGATTTCAGTAGCTAAAACTTTAAGATCATCTTTTTTGATCTTTAAGAAATCAGCATAACTCTTAATCGTATTTAATAATTTCATTATTAATTATTGATCAAAATCATCGATTGGTAAATTTAAATGATCGATCTTTTCAACTTGTTCTTTTAAGATATTTAATAAACCCTTGATCTTACCGTATTCCATTCGGTTAGGTCCAACGATCGCGATCTGGTGTTTGTTTTGATCAGTCTCGATCAAAGTTGAAGCAACCGAGATCCCTTCAATCCCAATATCTTGACCAAAGGTGATCACAGATTTCCCAGTTTTTTGTTGCATGAATGAAATCTGTTCTCAGATTGAAGTATTTTCAAGCAAGTTTAAGATCTCACTTAACTTGTTGTGATCGTGAAACTCGGGGTGGATAACAAGCTTCTTAGTTCCTTTGATATTAATCGTACTCTTTTCATTAATATCAAAGATATAATTAACTATTCGTTGCATCACGAATTCGTATTCGTGAACTTTGGTTCTCACAATCTCTTTAATCGCAATCAACTTTTCTTTCAATTCAATAAATGGTGTATCAACTAATCGATCATTAAAGATCTGCACACAAGTTGATACATCATCATATTGAATTGAGTTTTGGTACTTAATTGTTTTTTTAATCACTTCTCCAGAAGAAGAGACAATCAAGATTAATGCGGTATTATTATTAATCTTGATTAGATCCATTCTTTTTAATAGATCATAAGATTTGAACTTAGTTATGACAGAAGGTAAGTTAGTTACATTATTAATGAATTCAACTGATTGTTCAATTACTTCATCAATTGAATGATATCGTTTATTTAAGATCGTCATTAACTTTTGTTTTAATTGTTCTGAGATCTTAGTTTCAGCTAAATTAGCTTCATAGTATTGATAACCTTTAATCGTTGGTATTCTACCAGCTGAAGTATGAGGTTTTTCAATATACTTTTCTTTTTCTAACACTGACATCTCGTTGCGAATGGTAGCACTGGACACTTCATTGTTAAAATACTTTTCTAAGATAATCTTAGAACCAACTGCAGTTGCAGTTGAGATATACTCATTAATAATTGCCTTTAAGATCAAGATCTGGCGTTCTGTCAATTTATTATTCATAATAATAAAATTATATAAGACAATGAATTTTAAGCTGAAACAAAAACTAGATTTAGCGCCTAAAAAACCAGGGTGTTATTTATGAAAAAATAATCTCAATGAGATTATTTATATTGGTAAAGCTAAAAATATTTATAAAAGAACCCACCAATACTTTAATGGGCCAAAAGATCTAAAAACATCAAAGCTAGTCAATGATATCTTTGATGTTGAATTCATTGAAGTTAATAATGAAAATGAAGCATTATTACTAGAAGCTAATCTAATTAAAAAACACAAGCCTAGATATAATATTCTGCTTAAGGATAACAATGGTTATCCTTATATTCTGATTACTAAAGAAAAGTATCCAAGATTACTTTATACAAGAAACTTTGATCCCAAAAAGGGTAAACACTACGGACCTTTTGCATCTAGCGAGATGAAAGCTTATGATATTTACAATCTTTTATTAAAACTGTTTCCACTAAAAAACTGCTTTAATAAAAAAGGTCGTAAGTGTGAGTTTTATGATCTTAATTTGTGTATGAAAGCTTGTACTCATGAAGTGACAGATTCTGATTATGAAGTTGTGAAGAAAAAAATAGACTATTTTTTTCACAACGGAGCTGATCAAGTTTTAAGTGGGTTGAAAGAAAAAGAATTAGCTGCTAGTTCCAAATTCGATTTTGAACAAGCTAAAAAATATTTAGATCTACAAAAAGCAATCAAACTAATCTTTGATAAACAGATTATTAATTTATATAGTGCAAAGGAACGTGTAGATGTACTAGCTTATCAGATCAGACAAAACGTGATTTGTATTGTGTTATTCTCTTATGTCTCTAGTCAATTAGTATCTAAAAACACAATCTGTGATTTTTATTATGGTGATGAACAAGAAGTAATTACTTCTTATTTAACTCAATACTATAAAGATAATATTAAACCTAAGGTTTTGTATGCTTCATTAGATGAAACAAACTCAACTTTATTAAAAGAAGGTTTAGAGATTGAGATCATCAATCCCACAAGTGGGAAGATGAATGAGATTATGAATCTGGCTTTACAAAATGTTAGTAATGAATTAAACCAAAAATATGATTCGTTAGTTAAAAAAGAACAAACAATTAACTTAGCCCTTGATCAATTAAAAGAATTGATCAAGGTAGATAAACTTAATTATATTGAAGTTTATGATAATTCCAACTTATTTAATACTGATAAAGTATCAGCGATGATTGTTTTTGAAAACAATCAGTTTAATAAAAAGAAGTATCGTAAATACAAGATTAAAGATGATAGTTCATTAGGTGATTATCACTATATGTATGAAGTGATTTATCGGAGATTGTATTCTTCTTTAAAAAATAAATTTGTAGATCTCCCCGATCTAATTGTTTTAGATGGTGGTAAACATCAGGTGTTAGCAGCTAAAAAGGTGATTAGTGATTTAAGTATTACTAAAAAGATTAATCTGATTGGGTTAGCTAAAAACAACAAACACCAAACCGATAAGATTGTCGATTATGATCTTAATGAGATCAGTTTAGATAAATCTTCAGCACTTTATTTTTTCTTAGCAAACCTCCAAGAAGAAGTGCATAAGTTTGCGATCACTTTCTTTCGCAAAACCAAAGCCAAATCATTGTATGATTCGGTCCTTGATGAGATAAAGGGTTTGGGTAAAAAAAGAAAGCAACGATTGATCGAATATTTTAAAACGATAGATGAGATTAAAAAAGCTTCAATTGCCAGCTTGTCTCAAGTTTTGCCAATTGAAGTTGCTAAGAATTTGAAGCAGAAATTAGATCAATCGTAGCATTAGCAGTTTTGCGATACGCCTTAATCAATCCACCAGCTCCTAGTTTCACCCCACCAAAAAAGCGAACTACAAATACAACATAACCATACAATCCTTTGATTCTTAACAGATCATATATCGGTTTACCTGCGGTGTTTTTTGGTTCATTATCATCACTAAACCCAGCGGTTTCAACCCCGTTATCTTTATAAAGATAACCATAACAGATATGAGTAGCTTTCTTATACTGTTTTCTTAATTGTTCAAGTAAATCCTTTACCTCTTGTTTGGAAGAGATCTGATAAGATAACCCAATAAACCTAGAGTTTTTAAAATATAGTTCAACCATTTAACTAAGATTATATATAAACGATAAGATATTAAAAACTCGGTTTATTGAGATGATATCCATCTAAATCTAAATAGATTGTGTTATAATTTATCAGATGATCTTCAAATAGTTATTTGAATAAAAACCAAATCATCAAATCATAATTACAAAAGCAGTGTTACACTCACCTAAATCTCTTAATTGTAGATCGTGGTTGAACATTAGTTTCTTAAATCCAAGAAAATCTTGTTGCTAACTAAATATAGATCATATTGATTTAAGAAACTAAGCTAACTTTATATTTTATTAACAATATAATGCTCACACTGCTTCTTGTTTGTGTGACATTTTTTTATTTAAAAAGGATTATATGAGCCAAGACAACAATCAAAGGAATCGAAGACCAAAACCAAATTTACCACCAATTAATAAGAACATTAAATTTGATAGTTTCACTTTAATTGATGAAAATGGAACTAATCTAGGGGTTGTTAAGAAAGAAGCTGCCCTAGCAATGGGTGATAGTAAGGGTTTGGATGTTGTTGTCATCTCAAATAATCCCAACACTGTAATTGCGAAGTTAATGGACTATGGTAAACATGTCTATGAACAAAAACGCAAGAAACGTGATAGTAAGAAAAAACAAACCGTCGTTAAAGTTAAAGAAATTAACTTTAAAGCCGGAGTGGGTGATCATGATATTGAATGAAGAGCAAAAAAATCCATCGAATGATTAAACGATGGGTTTCATGTCAAGTTTAGTATCAGAGCATTCTCAAGAATGGTTACCAGAGAAGAATTAATCAAAGAAGTTTATGATAAGTTCTATCAGATCATTCAAGATTATGCTGATATCCAAAAACCATACACCAAGATTTCACGCAATATGTATGAAGCGGTTTTTATTCCGACTAAGAATAAGAAGAAAGCTGAACTAAATCAAACTACTAGTCAAGAAAGTTAATAATTACTATGCCAAAAATGAAGACCAAAAGTGCTGCAGCTAAACGTTTTAAAACAACTAAAAGCGGGAAGATTAAACGTAAGCAAGCTTACACTTCACACCTAGCACCAAATAAAACAACTAAGCAAAAACGCCACCTAAGAAAAGATGGCTTAGTGCACAAAACTGATTTCAAAAGAATTAAGCAATTAATTGCTAAATAAGATTATTTTTAGGAGAAAACCAAGATGAGAGTTAAAGGCGGACCAACTACAAGAAGACGCAGAAAGAAATGATTAAACCAAGCCGAAGGGACATTTGGAACTCGTCACGCGTCATATAAGGTTGCTAAACAAACCGTAATTAAATCTGCAAAATACGCATTCAGAGACCGTAAGAATAAAAAACGAGAATTCAGAGCACTTTGAATTCAACGTCTAAATGGTGCACTACGTGAATTAGGTGTAACTTATTCTGTATTCATTAATTTATTAAAGAAACAACAAATTACGATTAACCGTAAGATGTTATCTGAAATCGCGATCCACGATCACGAAGCTTTCAAAAAGTTAGTAAAAGAAGTTACAGGTAAATAGATGATATGCTTTTAGACCTTGAAAAGTTTGTCACAAAACAAGCAGAGCTTGATACTATCATCTTTAAAAAGACTAAAAGCTCTTATAAGAAAAACCAAAAGCAAAGAAGATTATGACTTGCTGTAGAGATTGGTAATTTAGCTAAGCAGATCGAAGCTTACAAGTTTTGAAAAACTGGACCAAAACAAGATGTGCATGCGATCTTAGAAGCTTGTGCTAATGTGCTACATTTATCAATCAGTTTTCTAATCCAGTTTAAAACTGAGATTGCTGCTGATAAAAGTGCTGAATTAAACTTTGTTTTTGATGTCAAACAACAAAAACAAAAACCATCAAGTTTAATCGCTTCAAAGCGTTTTTTAGAACTGTATGAACTTTGTTTATCAATGGAAGATTGATGATCATGCCAAAAGTTCATCGATGAACTATTAACTTTAATTAGTCTGATGCGTCTTGACTTTAATGAGTTATACAAAGAATACATTAGACAAAGTGCTAACATCATAAAACGCATTGATGAAGATATTTAAAGCTAACCACTTTAAATATCTTTTTTATCTTATCTATTCATTATCATATGGATCAATTCAAAAATATTATTGATGATTTTAAGACTACAATCAGTTCAATCGATAATCAAAGAGAACTGTTAGTAACTAAAAACATCTTTGTTAAAAAACACGTTTCACCACTGTTTGGACAACTGAAACAGTTAAATGAACTTGAAGCTAAAAAAGCGTTTGGTAAAGATTTAAACTATCTACAAGAAACAATTCAACAATTGTTTGAAGAAAAAAATCAACAACTTGAAATCAATCTAGATCAAAGCATTAAACCTGCTTATGATCTAATGATTCCTGCACTTGATTTAGTTGATGGATCGATTCATCCATTAAATCTAGTAATCAATCAGATCGTTGATTTTTTTAAGAAGTTTAACTTTACGATTACCAATTATCCCGAATTAGTATCAACCAAACATTGTTTTGATGATCTAAATATTCCCTTGGATCACCCAGGAAGATCGACTACTGATACGTTTTATGTAAATGATAAGCAGTTATTACGAACACATTGTACAGCTGGTACGATTGAAGCGGTTGCTTCAATGAATAAACACAAAGACATCCGTGTAATTAGTTTTGGTAATGTTTATCGTAATGATACTGATGATGCTACCCATTCACACCAGTTTATGCAAATGGATTTTATGTGAGTTAAGAAAGATCTTTCTTTAGCAAATCTAAAATGGTTTGTTACTAAATTCATCGAACATATGTTTGGTAATGATCTAAAAACTCGATTTAGACTTTCACACTTTCCTTTTACTGAACCTAGTTTTGAAGTTGATGTAGAATGTTGAAACTGTCAAAGTGGTTGTTTTTTATGTAAAAAAACCAGATGAATTGAGATCATGGGTTCAGGAATCTTACATCCAAAAGTACTAGAAGCTGCACACATTGATAGTGAAAAAATGGTAGGAATTGCTGCTGGAATTGGGATTGAAAGAATTGCAATGCTAAAAAATAATATCACTGATATTAGGGATTTTTATCTTAATGACTTCAGATTTATCAAGCAATTTTATGAGTAGTAAATAATTATGTTGTTATCAAAAAAAGTAATTGCTAATTTCATTCCCACAATCTTTAAAGTTGAAGATAAAAAGATCGTAGAAGCACTTAATGCTATCGGTGCTGAAGTTGAATCGATCAAAACTTTTAGTATGATCGATTATTTAGTGATCGGCAGAATCTTCAATATTAAAAAACACCCTCACGCTGAAGCACTAAATATCTGCTCAATCCAGATTAGTGATAATAAATTTATCAATGTAATCTCAGATTCTCCCAATCTTTTTGATCAGAATAAAGTGCTTAATAAGTATGTGATTGTTGGGATGGAAGGTGCAGAATTACCCAACGGAATTACGGTAATTAACCGTGATATCCGTGGAATTAATAGTAGTGGGGTACTATGTTCTTATGGTGATCTAAATCCCCAATACAGTGAATACTTATCTGAATATGATAGTAAAAATATCATTATTCTCGATAAAGCTAAATTAGGTGATACAGAAGTTTATAAGTATTTAAATATCGATGATACGATCTTTGATATCTCATTACCTTCTAATCGTCCAGATTGACACGGAATTAGATTTTTAGCTAAAGAATTATCAGCTTATTTAAATCTTAAATATGTTGAGATTATCGGTAGAGCTAAACAAACTGATTTTCATCAGATTAACTTTAAGGTTTTAGATGAAACTAATAATAAAGCCAAATACTTTGGTGGGATCCATTTAAGAAACTATCAATTACAACAATCAAGTTGAAACACTAAAGGGATCTTGATTAACAACCACATTAAACCAATTAATGATTTAGTTGATCTATCTAATTTAATTCCGTTGTTTGTGGCTAACCCAATCCACATCCACGATGCTGATAAGATTGTTGGTGATGTGAGATTAATTCAAGCAACTAAGCAAGAACCATTCTTAGGTTTAGATAATAAAACTTATACAATCCAAGAAGGTGATCTTTTAGTTGTCGATGATGAAAAGATCATTGCACTTGCTGGGATCATTGGTTCAATGGCAACTGCTGTTGATGAAAACAGTATTAACTACTTCATTGAAGTAGGTAATTTTGATCGACATCAGATTATTAAATCAGCTGCTTATCATAAGATCAGCACAAATAGTTCTAGTTTATTTAGTAAAGAGATCTCTTTATATCAAACCAAAAAGACCTTTGAATACTTATACCAATACTTATTAACTAAGGTTTATAATCAACAGTTATCTGATATATCTAAAACATTTAGTGTTGATGAGTATCATCAACAAGTAAAAGTTAATTACGATCAGATTCGTAGTTTATTGGGAAGTGTTGAATATTTAGCTGATGCTAAGATTCAAAAATCATTAACTAACTTGGGATTTTTAGTTAGAGATGATCTTGTCTATGTTCCAAGTTATCGTAATGATATTTATAACTGACAAGATTTAGTTGAAGAATTATTAAAGATCTTAAATATTAATCTATTTGAATCGATCCCAATTAAAGCAGATTATTTACTTGAAGTAAATAATGAAACAAATGAATTGTTAGATCGATTATCTAAAAAACTAAGATCATTAAAGTTTAATCATATTAGAACTTATAACTTAACTTCTAAAAAACGAGCTGAATTATTAAATCTATTTAGATACAAAGATCCAGTTGTAGTAACTAATCCGATCGCTGAAACTAGACAGTATTATCGTCAAAATATTATAGCTAACTTATTAGAAGTTTATCAACTAAACCAATCTTATAAGAATAAGTTATATCCAATCTTTGAGATTCAAAGTCTATTAACTAAAAATGGTGCTAACCACCACATTGGTTTGGTGATGGCTAATAACTTATTCAATCATAGTTATGATCCATCTTCAGGGATCAAACTAGATCTAATCACCATTAAAGGGATTAGTGATATCATTGTTAAAAACTTTGGATTTAGTTGTAATTACCAAACAATTAATGATGATACTTATCTAGTTAAAAACGATTCATTGAAATTAGTTGTTTATGATGAAACGATTGGTTATATTGGTAGGATTAAAAAATCTGTTCTAAAAGAATTTGATTTAGCTGATCAGGATATCTATTGTTTAGATATTAATCTCGAACGATTAATTACTTCAATTAATCGTTATGTAAGAACATACGAAGCTTATGATCACCACCAAGAAGTAAGTAGAGATATTACTTTCCAACTAAAAAATGATGTTGACTTTAACAGCTTTATTAATGTAATTAATAGCTTTAATAAGTTGTCGAAATGAGAAATTATCTCAATCTTTAATTCAACCAATCAGATTGATAATGAAGATACTTACCAACCAACTAAATATACAGTTAGATGTTATCTAAAACAAGTTGATAAGACTTATACAACTAAAGAAATCAATGAAGTATTTGATGAACTAATTGAACTGATGAAATCTAAAGAAATTCTAATTTAGGATTAGTTTATCTTCATTTACATCATCAACATATTTATTAAAAAATAACGGTAAATTTTAATAAACCGTTATTTTTTTTTATGTGTATGAATTAGTGCTTATATTTGTTTGAGTACAAATAAAAAATCTCCTTCATTAACAAGTGAAGGAGATTATAGAAAGTATTGTATTAATGGTGGAGATGACGGGAATCGAACCCGTTTCCACAATCGACTCATCAGATTAGTTTTATTTACAGTTTAGATACTTGTTGATCTCAAACCAAGTAATAAGTATCAACATCCTGGTCCGTAGTTATCGTTAGGTCAAAAAACTAATTAATCAGTATTAACAGTAAAACTAAAAACGAGTAACAAAGATCTAGTTTTATCCGATATAACTAGGTTTTTAAAAAACCTAGCACGCTTATTTAATGTTTATTTAGAAATTTAAAGCGTAGTTGTTTGATGCTAACTGATTTAAAACAAAGTTTTCGTCAGCTAGTTCTTTAGAAGTTTTGTCGGTTATTTATACCTTGAGCTATAAAGGGCAGACCCTACTGAACTAATAAGTTTATCAATCATGTCGAAGCCTTGACATCCCCATGAATAATAAAGGTTATTTGTGTCTATACTAGACACTTAAATTTTAATTTAATAATTTATTTTGTTAGACGATTATTTAGCGTTACTAGATTCTAGTATCATACACACAACAGGCTCTATAGCAAAATTGCTAGCAATCAGTTAATTTGTCAGATTATTTTATAATCTTACTGCTAATTGATTTTTATAAAAATCAATCTTAGTTATTTACTTAGACAATAGACTAATTTATTGTCATAGTTCTGTTAAAACAATATCTGTTTTGATAAAGCACTAAACAGAACATTCATAAACTTTAATAAGTATTAAGACATTTAATGAGTTATATCATCAAGAATTTTAAAGCAAAGCAATGATTCATGCTTAGCATCGGAATCATTGCTTCAATCATTTATGTACTAGTCGCTGGGTATGTGATCCTAATTATTCAAAACTTCGTTGATCTAATTAGTGGAATCAAACAACCAGACTGACTAGTACCTGATCCTAATAATAAACTACAGGCTACACTTAGACTTACAGCTGTCAGTCTAGGTTTAATTATTATTAGTTTTTTTATTAAAGTAATTGGACGAATTATTTTATTAAAACAAACGTTATTAGCGGTAAATTTGCTAAAAAATCAAATATACTATAAAGTCAATTCACTCAGTTTAGACGAGTTTTATAAGTATCCAAGATCAACGTTAATTCATAGATTAAATGTTGATTATTTCAAACTAGAAAAAACGGCGATCAATGTCTTTGTTTACATGATTGAAAACGTTATGGAACTAATGGTTTATATTGGGTTTTCAATCGCTTTAAGTAGATACTTATCTTTAATCTATTTAATCTTTATACCTTTATTAATTTTGTTAATTGTTTATGGATCTAAGAAAACAAGAAATCATTACAAAAAAAGTTATCAATCTCTTGATAACTTAAATCAAGTGATTCGAGAAAATATCATTGGAATAAAGGTAATTAGATCATTTAATTTAGAAGAATTCCAAGGCTTAAGATATGATAACCATCATAAACAATGAGTTAAATCAGTATTAAAAGCTGATTTAACGCTTGGAATTATGTGACAAATAATTTCTTTAGGAATTAATATATTTATCACATTGTCATTAGTTGCAGCTGGATATATTAATAAAACTAGTACATCATTATCACCAGGTGTAATAATTGCATTTTTAAACTACTTAACTTACACCAGTTATGTTGTCATTGGTGTATGTGACTATGTTTTAAATATTCTTAAAACAAGATCAGCTACACAAAGAATTAAAAGCGTCTTAGACTTAAAAGAAGAAATAGAGCTAAATACAGCTATTTATGATGAAATTAACGGTAAAATTTCAATAAATGGTCTTAATTTTAAGTATGAACAAAATAACTTTAATGTTCTAAATAATGTTAATTTAACTATCGAATCCAAAGCGAATATTGGAGTTATTGGATCAATAGGTTCAGGTAAATCAACTTTCTGTAAGTTGCTTGCAAAGATAAATAATGCACCAGAAAACATGATTAAGATCGATGATGTTGATATTAATAAGTACCAAACTAAACATATTCGACAATCAGTAGCTATTGATTTCCAAAAGAAACAATTGTTTTCTGGAAGTATTAAATCAAATATTTTAAAAGCTAATCCAGATGCTGATGAAAATAGACTTAATCAAGTTTTAGATCATTCTTGTGCTAACGAATTTATTGATAATTTAGATGATAAATTAGAACATAACCTAATTGAGTTTGGTAACAACCTATCAGGTGGTCAAAAAGCTAGAGTGTGTATTGCTAGAACATTGATCAGGGATAGTAAAATCATGATCTTTGATGATTCACTAACTGCACTTGATAACATTACTGCTAAAAAGGTTTTGGATAAGATTTTAGCTAACTATCAAGATCGCACTAAGATCTTTGTCAGTCAACAAATTAGAACCATTAAAGATCTTGATAAGATCATTGTTCTAGATCAAGGTAATGTTGTTGGATATGATACTCATAAGAACTTATTAAATTCTTGTGAGATCTATAAACAAATCTACGATTCGCAAAAAAAGATTGGAGATGAAGTTTAATCATGCTTAGATTAAAACAACTCTTTCGTTTATTAAAAGACGATAGAAAAGTTCTGGCTTTAACGATAATTCTAACAATCTTTAAATCTGCTTTTAGAATTGGAAGCTCATTGATCTTTGGTTATATTATTCAAAACATTATTGTTAATATTTCCGTCCTAGATCCAGTTATTGCACAAGAAAACTGAATTAAGTTATTACAGTTTGCTGGAATCTTAGCTGGGATCTATCTTTTGTTATTTCTTTGTTACTTGTTAAGCAAAGTAATAACAATCAAATTAGCTTATAAAACTACGGTAAAAATAAGAGATATTGTATTTAATAAGATTCACAAAATCGATCTATTAACTTTACAAAAAATGATGAACGGTGAAGTTATTAATAAGATCACTGTTGATGTTGATTTAATCTCAGCCAACCTGTCAACTTTTTTAGGTGAATTGTTCTCAACCCCAATCGTTACCTTCTTTATTTTTATTGCTTTATTTGTCGTTTCACCTTATCTAACATTAATCACGATCGGATTAATGTTGATTATGCTTTTAGTGCAAATGATCGTAATTAAAAGAGCTAATAAAGCTCAAGAAAAAAGCTTGGCTTTATATGAAAAGCTGGGAACATTTATTGAAGAACATATTCAACAATATGAACTAATTAAATCTTTAGATATTACGAATGTTGTTAATAAAGAATTCAAGCAATTATCTGATGATTATCTAAAAGCAAATCTAAGATCGACTAATTTGTTTAGTATGATCTATCCGATCAATTTCTTATTTGAAGATACCGTAATCATTAGTTCATTTATTTTTGCTTTATTATTTCAGGCGTTTAATATTGGTTCAGGATCACCAATCCAGTTTTTAAGCACAGTTAATTTAGCTTTAATTACAACCTTTAATCTAATGTTGAGATTTACATTAGGTGAATTGGGTTATTTATTCAGAGTTTCAGCTGATATTCAAATAACTTTTGCTTCAATTAAAAGAATTCAAACATTCTTAAATTTAAAACAAAAGTTTAGTTATGAAAACACTCCAATTGAAAAACTTGAATCCATTAAGTTTGATAATGTTAGTTTTTCATATGACAACAAAAACTTAGCACTAGATAATATTAGTTTTGAAATTAAAGCAAACACTTCAACAGCGATCGTAGGACAAACTGGTTCTGGTAAATCAACAATTATGAATTTATTATCAAGATATTGTCAACCATCAAGTGGTGAGATCTACTTTAATGAGCATAATTATAAAAAGCTTGATGAGTATCAATTTAATCAAAAGATTAGTGTTGTTCTCCAAGACAGTATCATGTTTAGTGATACGATTTATAACAACATTGCTTGTGTTAAACCTGGTGCAACTAAAGAACAAGTATTAAAAGCAGCTGACGATGCTAAAATCCATAATTTTATCACCAATCTTAAAGATGGTTATGACACAATTATTGATGAAAACCAATCTAACTTTTCATCTGGTCAGATCCAACAGATCGCACTAGCACGAGCATTCTTAAGTGATGCTGATATCTTAATTATGGATGAAGCTACGTCAAGTCTTGATTCAAAAACTGAAAAACTAATTCAAGATGTAATCTTTAATCTAATGAATAAAAAGACAGTGGTAATGATTGCACACAGATTATCAACGATTATCAACGTTGATAATATCTTAGTGATGCAAAAAGGTAAGATTATTGAAAGTGGCAATCATGAACAACTAATAGCTAAAAAAGGTTATTATTATGACCTTAACCAAGCTAATGTTGATGAATCAACCCTAATGTAGGTGGTTTATCTGGTATAATATATAAGACTTATTTAAGAAAAATAAGCAAAATTAGACCAACAATCTAGTTTCAACCGTTTAGTAATGGTAAATAAGTATCAAGTTTTACTTGATCACCATGATAACGAGTCTATCTGGAGGAAATACAATAAGATGTTTGCAGTTATTGCATCAGGCTCAAAACAGTATCGCGTTAAATTAAACGATGAAATCTACGTTGAGAAATTAAATTCTCAAGTAGGTGAAAAAATCGTTTTTGACAAAGTGTATTTTGTGAATAACACTTTTGGTAAACCTTTTGTTCAAGGAGCTTCAGTTACTTGTGAAGTGCTTAAACAAGGTAAGCAAAGAAAGATTAATGTGATTAAACACATTTCACAAAAACACCACTTAAAAAAATACGGTCACAGACAACCATACACCAAGCTTAAAGTTGTAGCGATCAACCACGGATAATTAAATTAACAATGATTACAATAACTTTTTATGCAAGTGCAATAAAAGTTTCTGGTCATGCATTCTTTGCTGAATACAACCAAGATATTGTGTGCGCAGGAGTTAGTGCAATCGTTTTTGGGGGAATTAATTATTTCTCACCAAATGATCTTAAAGTGGTTAAAGATTCAATCAATAACTCAATCTTTTTTGAGTTACTTGAAGTAAATAGTAAGAATTTAATTGCTATTGATCTAATCAAAACCCAATTATTAGTAATCGCTTCAGTCTATGATCAACACATCAAGATCATTGATGAAACCAATCGAATCGTTATAGGAAAATAAAATGAAAAAAATCTGATTTCACTTAGACCTGCAATTTTTTGCTTCTAAAAAAGGTGTGGGTTCAACTAAAAACGGCCGTGACTCTAATCCAAAGTTTTTAGGTGCTAAATTAGCTGATGGTCAACACGCTAAAACTGGTCAAATTATTTATCGCCAAAGAGGTAACAAGATCTGACCTGGTAAAAACGTTGGCCAAGGTAAAGACGACACCCTATTTGCATTAGCAGATGGGATTGTTAGATACACTAAGTTTTTTGGTAACAAAACTAAGGTTAGTGTTGTTGAGCAATCTAAATAATTTAAAAAAATAAACAATTAAAATAAAACCAAGCAATAAAACCGCGCTGGTTTTATTTTTATCTTATCTATGAAATCAAACAAAATTAAGTATTTAGGTTGTTTTGTTGGTGCAACTAAACCTGATTTTATGTTGGGAATGGTTAAAACGGTGGTTGATTATGGTGCAACCAGTTTCATGTTTTATAGTGGTCCACCACAAAGTTTTCGACGAACACCAACTGATCAATTTAAATTAGATCAAGCAAGAGAGTATTTAGCTCAACACGATCTTGGTGATTTAGGTAATAATTATGTGGTTCATGCTCCTTATTTAATTAATTTGGCTAATGGTGATGAACAAAAACGAAAACGATCTTTTGAATTATTTTTAAGTGAACTGATAAGAACCTATGAACTAGGAGCTAAATACTTCGTTTTACACCCAGGTTCAGCTTTAAATGTTAAAGATAAAACCCAAGCATTAGACTATTTAGCAGCTGAATTAAATAAAGCGATCTCAATGACAAAAGACACAGTTATTTGTCTTGAAACAATGGCTGACAAGGGGCAACAGATCTGTTCAAAATTTGAAGATTTAAGATATGTAATAGATCAGATATCTGACAAATCAAGAATCGGAGTTTGTTTTGATACTTGTCACGTTCATGATGCTGGGTATGATTTATCTAAAACCAACGATCTAATCAATCACTTCGATGAAGTGATTGGACTAGAATACTTATACGTAATTCATTTAAATGATTCTAAAAACCCAATGGGTGCTAAAAAAGATCGCCATGCCAATTTAGGTTATGGCATGATTGGGTTTGGCAACCTAATCAATTTCATCTATCACGATGCAATTTGTAATAAGATCATCATTCTAGAAACCCCTTGGATTGATCATCCAACTAAAGGTGAAATGCCTTTATATAAAGAAGAGATACAAATGATTCGTAACAAAAAGTTTGTTGAAGGATTAGTTAATGAAGAATGATAATCAACTAGATTACTATCTAGGAATCCTTAATAAAAACAACTACCGAATCACCAAACCTAGAAGATTGATCTTGGAATGTTTATTAGACGATTCTAGCTATCATTCAATCGAAGATATTATTCAACATATCTATAAAAAGACCAATACCAAACCCAACGTTTCTTCAGTTTATAATTGCTTACAAACTTTTATCCAACTTAAGATTGTTGATTCTTTCTTAAACACTTCATGTGATCTTAAACGTTATTACACGATCAAACACGAAGTGCATGAACACATTTATTTCATAAACAACCAACAAAAACCCAATCACAATCTAAGTACGATTGTGATTCCAGATGAAATCAATAATCAACTAAAAGCTTATTTTGACCAATTGGGAATTATTAATTCCCAATACTATATTGTGGTAAGTGGTGATAATCAAAAAACAATCAAACCTCATAAGAATGATGAAGACAATGAATAAAACCTTTCATACGATCAATGAGATCATAGATGATCTTGAGAATAGTGAACTAATCAATGATCAAAACACTCAGTTTTATCTATCTTTAATAAAGATGATTAAAACTGATCTTGATAATAAAGACTATAAAAAAGCCTTATTAAGTATCCAAGAAGAATTGGATACGGATTATTTACCACTAGGATTAGTTGATTATTTCAAACAAGCTCATTTAGTAACCAAACGCTTAATGTATGAAAGCGAGTTTGATTGACTAGAAAAATTAGATAAGAAAGAACTTATTAACAAGACAATTGTTAACTTTCCAGATAATCTGTGATACTTTGATTATTTAGCGACCAAAGAAGAAAATTACTGAAATATTGATGATTTTGAGTTTTTTCGACATATCTTTATTACTAAGACGTATGACAATAGCGATAAGTTATTAGCAGCACAGTTATTACAAAAGATTGATGCTTTTATTAATCTTAGTTTTGATGTTTATAATAATAAACTTAAACAAACGTTTAAGATCATCTTAAAGAAAGATGATATCTGAGCTAACAATACCCAAGCTTATTTCAATAACGTCTTAGATTTGATTGAAAATAGCTTTTATAAAGATCCTAGTAAAGAACAATTAGCTACTGAGATTGTTAATAATATCATGCAAGATTATTATCCATCTCACCCTGATATTGTCAGTGTTAAAGAATTAAGTAGTGGAATCATCCAATATGTTAAGAATTGTTTTGATAATAAAAAACCAAATGAGAAGATCGATTCGGTTGTTTATGATGTAATCATAAGCTGTATTGATCAATAAAATTTTCTTATTGTAAAATATCAAGAGTAAATATTGTTGTAACCAGGAAAAATCATGTTTAAAATTCGAGAAAAAACTACCCCTGACCATAAGGTTAAATACATTGTTGATGTTGATCAAAAGGATTGAAATCAAGCTTACCAAAAAAAGCTAAATGCAGCTGTTAAAAACGTTAAGATTCAAGGTTTTAGAAAAGGTCACGTTCCTTATCAAGAAGCAATCAAACACGTTGATCATATGCGCTTATTTGATCGTGCAGTTAATGAACTTGTTCACCCAATTTATTTAGAACTAGTTAAACAAGAAAAGATCAAAGATTCTGAAACAGTTCTAGAAGAAAACCCAGAAGTTAACGTGGTTGAGATTGATGATAAAAAATTAGCTTTAAGCTATAGTTTTGAAACAATTCCCCAAGTAACTGTTGGTGAATATTTCAAGATCAAAGGATTTTTATCAGAAACTCCAGTAAAAGATGAAGAAGTTCAAGCTGAACTTACTAGACTGTTTAAATCTGCTGGTAAATTAGTTGATAAAAAAGAAGGATCAGCACTTGAAAAAGGTGATATTGCTTTCTTAGATTTCTCTGGTGAAATCGATGGAAAAGCGTTTGAAGGTGGTAAGGCTAAAAACTACGAATTAGAAATTGGTTCTAATTCGTTCATTCCTGGGTTTGAAGACCAAATGGTTGGGATGAAAGTTGGTGAAAAACGTGATTTAAACTTAAAGTTCCCAGAAGATTATCACGAAAAAACTTATGCTGGTAAACCAGTATTATTCAAGGTTAAATTAAATTCAATTAAAGAAGTTCAGTTACCAGAAATGACCGTTGAAAAACTGAACGAATTGATGAAGACTAAATACCAAAACCTTGATGAAGCAAAAGAAGACATCAAAGCACGCATGAATAAAAACAAACAAGAACATGCTAACCAAATGAATACGATGTTATTAACTCAGTTTGCTAATGAAGATTGTAAGTTTTCACACATTCCTAAAAGCTTAGTTGATCGCGAAGTAAATTTACTTTACCAACAGTTTGAAAACCAAATGAAGCAGATCAAATTAAGCGTTGAAGATGCACTAAAAATCCAAAACCAAACTAAAGAACAACTTTATCAACGATTAACTGATCAAGCTACAAGAGCAATTAAACTAGTTTTAGTACTAGAAGAGATCAGTGATCTTGAAAAGATCAGCGTAACTCAAGAAGAGATTGATAAAGAGATCGAAGAACGCATTAAAGAAGTAGCTAACAATCAAGAACTACCAAAAGAACAATACGACGCAATTAAAAATTACTTCGTAAGTCAAAAAGAACTAATTGAATCAATGCTAACTAATAAGAAAGTCGTTGATTTAATCATCAAAAAAAATCTAGCTAAATAATCACATTAACCATAATTAGCACTTGAAATATCAGAGTGCTAATTATCATGGTATAATATTATTCAGATAGTTTTGCTTGAAAGGATAAAACACACATAAACTCATGGCAGCATCAAAATCATCACAAAAAGCACCTTTATTAATTTCACGTAAGATGGTTGTATTTCCTTACAACCAATACGTACTAAGCATTGGTCGTGCCCGATCAATGAAGCTTATTAAAAAGATTAAAGCTCAATTCATTGAAGAATCTAAAAAAGCAAAGTCAAATCAATCTAAGAAGGACTTTGATAAGATTTTGGTTGTTGTCCAAAAAAACGATAACATTGACAAGCCATCAGTTAGTGATATCTACAAATACGGAACTTTATGTGAGATAATTCGAATCAACGAAGAAGTTGATCAAGAAACTGGTGAATTAACTTATGAAGTATCAATCCGTGGAATTGAACGTATTAAGATTAGTACATCAAGTCTTAAAAATGTTTCATTAGAAGAATATATTGAACCGATTAATTATTCGATCTGCAAAACTTACTTATCAACTAAACCAGAAGAATTGTGAGACACAATTCAAAAAGAAGGTGTGTTTGATGAAGCTGATCTAAAAGAGATGGCTAAAACTGATCTATCAGTAAGAGAGTTAGATAAGATCTCATTAAGTTTAGCTGCTAATGCTAATACTACTTTTGGTTCAGAATTATTATCTGAACACAACAAACAAGCAATCTTAGAGCGTGATGATATTAAAGAAAGATTTGATCTTTACTTCAAAGTTTGAAGAAAGATTCAATCTAATATCAAAGTAAACGAACGTAACGAAGATATTAAACAAGTTGAACGCATGATTGAGCTGAAAATGAAAAAACAGCTTACTAAACAACAAAATGAATATTATCTTCGTGAAAAACTAAAAACGATTAAAGAAGAGCTTGGTGATATTACCAATAAAGAAGATGATGTTGAAGCAATCCGCGCTAAGATTAGATCTAATCCTTATCCTCAACACATTAAAGATCGCATCTTAACTGAGATTAATCGTTATGAAGCAACAGCTCCTTTATCTCAAGAAGGGAATGTGATCAAAACTTATTTAGATTGATTAATCAATCTACCTTGATGACAAACTAAAGAAGATAACTTTGAGATTGAAAAAGTTACCGAAACTTTAGATAGTAACCATTATGGTTTATTTAAAGTTAAAGAAAAGATTATCGAATACTTAGCATTAGCGATGCGTTCTAAAAATGCTAAAGGGCCAATTATGTGTTTAGTTGGACCTCCTGGGGTTGGTAAATCATCTTTAGCTAAATCAATTGCTGAAGCACTTAACAAAACATTTGTTAAGATCTCACTTGGTGGTGTACATGACGAATCTGAAATTCGTGGTCACAGAAGAACTTATGTTGGTTCAATGCCAGGACGAATCATCAAAGGAATGAAAAAAGCGGGTGTGATCAACCCAATGTTCTTATTAGATGAGATCGACAAGATGGGTCGATCAGCTAATCATGGTGATCCAACTGCAGCATTACTAGAAGTTTTAGATCCAGAATTAAATAACAAATTCAATGATAACTACATTGAAGAAGATTATGATCTATCAAGTGCAATGTTTGTAGCAACTGCTAACTATGTAGAAGGAATTCCAGAAGCACTTTATGATCGTATGGAGATTATTGAATTAACTTCATACACTGAACATGAGAAGTTATCGATCGCTAAGAATTATTTAATTCCAAGATCACTTAAAGAAGCTGAATTATCACCTGAAGAACTAAGTTTTAGTGATGAAGCAATCATGTACATCATTAAACACTTCACAAAAGAAGCTGGTGTAAGAAGTCTTGAACGCGTATTAAAACAGATCGTTCGTAAGTTCTTAGTAGCAAGTTTAAGAGACAAAAAACTTAAAAAACAAGAGATCAATATCCCAGAAGTTAAACACTACTTGAAAAAAGAAGTGTTTGATTACACCCAAAAAGATGAATTTACAATTCCAGGAATTGTAAATGGAATGGCTTATACCCAATATGGTGGTGATCTATTACCAATCGAAGTGAGTATTGCTCAAGGTGGTAAGGGTAATGTTGTGATTACAGGTAATCTAAAAGAAACAATGAAAGAATCAGTAAATGTTGCTTTAGGTTATGTAAAAGCAAATGCTTCTGAATTTGGGATTGATTATGAGATCTTCCAAAAAGTTGATCTTCACGTCCACGTTCCAAGCGGGGGAATTCCAAAAGATGGTCCAAGTGCAGGAACTGCGTTAACAACAGCAATCATCTCAGCATTTACTAATAAAAAAGTAAGTCCATCAGTAGCAATGACTGGTGAAATTACTTTAAGAGGTAAAGTGTTACCAATTGGTGGTGTTAAAGAAAAAACAATCTCAGCTCACCGTGGTGGAGTTAGAACAATCTTCTTACCTGAAAAAAATGAAAACCACCTGGATGAAGTTCCAAAAGATATCTTAAATGATTTAGAGATCATTCCTGTTAAAGAATATAAAGAAATCTATAAAAGACTCTTTGTAAATAATTAATAATAAAATTATCTTGCGTTTAAATCAATCGCAAGATTTTTTATTTAATATCTATCAATCGCGTGAAACAACCAAAACAATTCTGAATTTACTTTGCTTTCTTAATTAAACAGATCGTTAAAAAACCTTTTATTTGAGCGACTTTTAGCGCTTATTTTTTGATGTTATTGATCTTATTATTGGTTTTTCCACTATATCAAGAAACATCACCTGCAAACTATTGGAATAATCCAGTAATTCATGTTTCAACTTTCTTAATTCCGATTGCTTCGATCTTTGGGATTATGGTTGCCATGTTCTTATTTAAGGACGGGGTGACTGATGGAACTGAGATTATTATTATTTCTAAACCAGTATCTAGAAAGATCTATGTTTCTGCGAAATTTTTAGTTTTAATATTAACCTGTTTAGTTTTTAGTTTCTTATTAATTTTAAGTGCTGCTTTTGCTAAGATCAATCCCAAATTTGAATTGCAAAATATGCGCGATTTGATGCTGGGGATCTTTATTGGTAATTTCATTAACTCATTATTTTTTGGTTCGATTTCGATCTTAATTTCATTTGGTTTGTCTAAGAATAGCACGATCGTGATTGTGTTTTTAGCAACATTTTTAATGAACTTTCAAACACCATTATCAGCGTTGTTTTTCAAATCTCCTTCACGAGTTTTGGGTGATTCACAACACGTTTTAGTTGAACGTACACTTTTAACAAATAAAAAGAGTAAAGATGATCAATTTGTTGGTGAAACGGTTGTATTTGAACCCACTCCATCTGATGATAAGAAAAGTGTTAAGCAATTGTATCAAGAAGCTGAAGCTAGTACATTTTATAACCGTTCATTTTATTTCAATCTAGGTAATGCACTGAATTCAATCTATAACCTAAACAGCTTGTCATATGAAAATAGTGGTAATATCAACGTTTTATCACCTAATACAAAGATCGTTTTTGATCGGGTATTCAACCCAAATGATTTTTACAACCTTGATTTTTATCTACCTAGACCTGATCAAAAAGGGTTGTTGCAATTACAACGATTTAAAGTGTTTTTATCAGCGCCAACCCCTGAAAAGACATCAAACCCGATTATAAGAATCACCCGACCTCCAGGTTATGGTTATTTAAATTCTGATGGGAATAACTATACTTTAGTTACTGCTGGTTTTGATCTATATGAAAAAAACCAAAATAATGATGATCTATTAGTTAATACTTATGAGATCTTTTTTAAAGATGTTTTTACATCAACTAAAAACAGTCAACAACGTTCAATTGAATCATTATTATCTTCATTATTTGCTAAATATGCAAATGAAGTCATTAGTAATCCAAACAATTTAAATACTAATGATCTGATTGCTAAAATTTCACCAGATTTAGTGAACTTAAATGATTTATTAAGATCACCTAACTTAATGTATCAATTTACTAAGAGTTTTGAAAATTCTGATGCTAAAACAAATCAAGAAAAAGCAATTGAAGTTTATAAAAAACGCGTTAATTTATTCTATGCTTTAAATGATACGAACAATTTAAGAAAACTTAGACAGTTTAGTAAGTTTAGTAACACGATCTTAAAAAACGATAATCTCTTTAAGAATTTAAGGGGGTTTGATCTAAAAGATCTAATTGACACTAATTTAATTAATAATCCGTTTTTAGGATTATTATTACAAAACTCATTTAATAATCTTAACTTAAATGAGTTCTTAAGAAATTTAACTTTAGATGATTTAAAACTGATATTTTATCAACAGATCTTTAATGAGTATTTAGCACTATATATAACTCAAGTGATTAACCTTTCTCAAATTAGAGAACAAATTGAAGGAAGAGGAGCTAAACAAGATTATTTTGTTAGTTTAAATCCAAGTGCAATTAGACAAGATCAGTTAAGTGATACTTATGTGATTTCTAAAAAACCAATCGTTAATCCTTGAACGATTGTGTTGTTAATGTCAGCAATCTCAATCGCATTATTAGGTTTATCTTCAGTTCTATATTATTCAAAAGACTATGTATAACGATAAGATCTTAGAAGTTATTAATTTAACCAAACAATTTAAAAGAAACCAACCACCAGTAATTAATAACCTTAATTTTGTGGTGAAAAAAAACCAATATCACGTTTTTATTGGTGCTAATGGTGCAGGTAAAACTACAACAATAAAAACGATCATTGGTGCTTTTAAAAAAACTAGTGGAACGATCTTAATTAATGGGGTTGACAGTACTGTTCCAGAATCTAGAAAAGCACTTGGTTATGTTCCAGAAGTTTCTAGGTTTGCTAATACCCTAAATACTTTTGATTATTTAGTGTGAATGGGACGATTGTCTGGTTTAACTAAACTTGAAGCTGAAACCAAAGTAAGAAGTAAACTAGAAGAATTTAATATGATCAGGTTAGCTAAAACTAATCCTAATAAGTTTTCTTCTGGACAGAAGAAAAAGATCATCTTAATCCAATCATTATTAAGTGATCCAGAATTATTAATCTTAGATGAACCTACAGCAAATTTAGATCCAAAGGCTCGAATCGAATTCATGGATTTTATTAAGCAATTACAAAAACAATCCCAAACTTCGATCTTTATCTCTTCACACGTATTAACTGAAGTTGATCAGTATGCTGATAGTATCACAATCTTAGATGGTGGTAGAGTTGTTTTTAGTGGTGATTTAAACGAGATTAATCAATCAAATAATAAGTATAAGAAATATATTTTAAAAGTAAAAAATCATAAAGCTGCGATTAAGATCTTAACTAAAACTGGATTTAATTGAATCTATAAACAAGATCAAGAAATCTTTTATCTTTATTGTAATGAACAAACTATGATCGATCATTTATTACATGATCTGATCTTAGAAAAAAACCAGATCATTGAGTTTAGAGAACACCAGTTCTCAATCAATGAGATCTATGAACAATACATTAAGATTGGTTCAGTGCAAACTGCTAGATAGATAACTAAATCAAATTAAAAAATAAAGACGAAATTAGATGATTTTAATTTCGTCTTTTTTGTTACCGTAAATCATAACCATCTTTATGTATCTAAAAACAATAAATAAGTTCATATAATACAATAAAACTAGAAAATAAATTAAGTAGTAATTTATTCTTTTTATAAAAACGAGGGAGACAATTATGAGTGATACATCTAAAATAAGCCGATATAAAAAAGTTGGTGAAAACCGTTACCGTGAAACCACTGGTTTATATTATGAAGATTTTAATGTGGGTGATGTTTTTGAACACCGTCCAGGTAGAACAGTATTAGATGTTGATAATGTTTGATTCACATTATTAACACTAAATCCTCAACAAGTTCACTTTGATCAAGCTTATGCTGATAAAACTGAATGAAAGAAACTTTTAGTTGATTCAACATTTACTTTAGCACTTGTAACAGGGATGTCTGTAAACTCAATCAGTGGTAAGGTTGTAGCTAATTTAGGTTGAGATGAAGTAAGATTAACAAATCCAGTATTTGCAGGTGATACGATCTATGCAGAATCAACAATTCTGTCAAAGCGTGAATCTAAGAGTCGTCCAACCCAAGGGATTGTTACTGTTCTAACTCGCGGAATTAATCAAGATAATAAGGAAGTTATTAGTTTTAAAAGAATTGTATTAGTTCATAAACGCGATAACAACACAATTGAAGATAAGACTAATTATTAATTAGTTCTTTAATTAAGAATTAAGGATTTTGGTTAAAAATATGAAAGACGCACAAACTCTATATCAAGAAAAGTTAACAACTCCTGAAAAAGCTGTTGAATTAATTAAAGACAAAACTCGTTTTGCTTTTCCAATGCATTTTATGCAACCAAAAGCTTTATTTGAAGCAATTGCTAATAAAGCTAGAAATGGTGGTTACACGAGATTAGATGCATATTATTTCTCTTCAAGAGAATATGCAAGAAATACGATTTTAGACTGAGACTTAAATAAGATTATTATTCCTCACTCGTTTTTTATAAGTGATATTGAAAGAAAGATCAATGCTAGAATTGATGCTGAAAATGGTGAAAAAAGAGTAATGTTTCACCCTTGTCATTTCTCTCAAGCTCCAAAGGTATTTACTGAAGTAATTAAACCAGATACATTTGTTACAATGGTTTCACCAATGGACAAATTTGGTTTTATGAGTTTAGGATTATCTAATGACTATGCAAGTGCATTAGTTAAAAACGTTAAAAACCTAATCGTTGAAGTGAATGAACACGTTCCATATACATATGGATCTGAAAACGTGATTCACGTTTCTCAAGTAGCAGCAATCGTTGAAAACAACGTTCCTTTATTAGAAATGCCTGATACAGAACCTAAAGAAGAAGAGATCAAGATTGCTGAAACGATTGCTGAAATGGTTCCAGACGGAGCAACGATCCAAATGGGTGTTGGTGGTTTACCTAATTTAGTTTGTGAAAAACTAAAAAATCATAAGGATTTAGGAATTCACACTGAAGTATTAACCAAAGGAATGATTCACCTGATCCAAGCAGGAGCAGTTACCAATAAAAAGAAAAATATTAACAAAGGTAAATCTGTTTATACGTTTGCAATCGGTGATAAGCAAATGTATGAATTATTAGATCGAAACCCAACCTTATCAAGTTATCCTGTTGATTATGTTAATGATCCTTCAGTGATTGCTAAAAATGATAATGTAGTAAGTATTAACTCAACAATTGAAATTGATCTAACAGGTGCATGTAACTCTGAACACTTAAGAGGTCACCAATATTCAGCTACTGGTGGTCAATTAGACTTCGTTAGAGGTGCATATTTATCTAAGAATGGTAAATCAATTATTGCATTAACATCAAGAACAGCTAATCATAAATTCTCTAAGATTGTACCTAAATTAAGTGGACCAGTAACAACACCAAGAAACGACGTTCACTGAGTTGTAACTGAATATGGTGCTGTTAATCTAAAAGGATTATCAAGTTCAGAAAGAGCACTAGCATTAATTGGTTTAGCTCACCCTGATTTTAGAGATCAATTAACAGAAGAAGCTAAGAAATTAAACTTGCTATAAAAGTATATTTATTAGAATAGAAAAAAATCTTATGACTTAATTTGTCATAAGATTTTTTAATAATTATTAATTTCTTTCAAAATTTTGAGGAACTGTAAAATCTTCTTTTAGATAATCAATTACATCATCTTCAAAGAATTGAATTCGTTTAGCATTAACTGCTTTATTTGTTTGATCATCGAATTCCATTAATACAGCATTTAATTGCGCACCAAGTTTAGACACTTCTAATTTAAAACGAGCAGTTGGATGTAAAAATTTAGTTAAGACATTCTGTGCTTTAGCACCAATAATACTTCCAAACCCAGGCCCACACATTCCAACATCAGTAACATATACCATTCCTTTAGGAGTTACTCTTAAATCAGCTGTTGGTACATGGGTGTGGGTTCCTAGGATCGCTGACACTTGTCCATCAAAATAAATTGCTAACGCATTCTTTTCACTAGTTGTTTCAGCATGAAAATCAACGATATGTAAATCTTCATTACTCATTTCAACTAAATCTTCTAAACAATAAAATGGATTATTAACTTTAAAATTCAGTTTTACCCCTTCACCTAATAAATTAGTAATTCTAATTGTTTTATTTTTAACTTTAATAACGTTTGTACCAACACCTAAATTAGCGTATTGAAAAGTATCAGGTAAATTTAATGGTCGAACAATATTCTTTTGATTTTTTAAGATATCAAATCCTTCTTTTTTAGCTCAAGTGTGATTTCCCATTGTAAAGAAATCAATTCCAGAACTCATTAATTCATCATAATGTTCTTGAATTAATCCTTTACCATGAGTGCAGTTTTCTGCGTTAGCTATAACAAGATCAACGTTATGTTCTTTAATTAAGTTTTTTAAATGTTTTTTAATGATCTTTCGACCATTATTTCCAAAGATATCTCCTAGAAAAAGAATATTCATAATGCTATTTATTAATAATTAGAAACACAAAATATCTTATCAATTTTTACATCATGATCCTGAGTTTCAAATTGATTATTTAGCATAAAATCGTATGCTACAGATATCTTGCAATTGCTATATTTTAAATTATTAAAAAATCTATCGTAATAACCTTTGCCATGACCTAATCTGAGATGATTAGAATTATATCCAACAAGTGGAACTAAAAATAAATCTAGATTGTTGTTTAGTAGTTGTGGATCATCAAGTGGTTGTTTAATTTGATATTTAATATCATGAGAAAAATCTAGATCTTTGATCTGATAAAAGTTCATCTCATTTCCATCTACTCTAGGTAAATAAATTTGATAATTATCCTTCAAAAGAAGATTAATCAATTCTGATGTATCAAATTCATAAGATAAACTACTAAATAGTCCAATCTTTTGATAATCTTTATTCTTAATGAATTGATAAACTAATTCCGTTAATTGCTGATCTACAATTTGTTTGTTTTTTGTATTAGTAAATTGCTTAGCTAATTCAATTAACTGTTTTCTTACAATCTGCTTACTTTGCATATGTAATTAGTTTGTGGTTTTTAATTAGATCTTTTGTTCCAGCTTTTTTATCTTTAAAAGTAACTTTAATTGTTGAAGAATCGATTTCTCTAACAATTCCTTCACCATAAAGCTGGTGATAAATAATTTCCCCAACGAAATAATCATGTTCAACTTCATTAGTTGAATTTCAAGCATCTAATTTAGATGATGATTTCTTAGAATTGTATCAACCATCATCATCTGTTAAAAAATTATGTTTATCAAAATAGTTCTTAGAATTATCTTGCTTATCAACTACTAAATCACTTAATTCATACAAGAATCTAGAAGGTTGGTAAGGTTCTCTAGATCGTGCATCATAATCCTGGTTAGAACATAATCAAAGATTATCTTTTGCTCTTGTATAAGCAACATAGACAATTCTTCTTTCTTCTGCTAGTTTAGCTTTATTGTTAGTTGCTGCTATTGAACGACTACTAGGTAAGATGTTTTCATTCATATTAATGATGAAAACATTCTTGAATTCTAATCCTTTAGCACTATGAATTGTCATTAGTTTTAATGCATTCTTATTATGGGTTTGTTGATTAGTATCTAAATCACCTTCTAATGCAAGGTTTTGGATAAAGTCATTAATTGTTAGTTTAGTACCAAAATCGTCTTCGTATTCTTTTTCATACTTGTTTAAGAAATCGATAAATTCATTAACACTATCGTGTTTGGTTGGTTCATTAAGAGAATCCAAATAGTTAGTTCGTTTAATGATTTCATTTAGTGATTGAGATACAGATCAATTAGTTTGATTATCTCGTAAGTAATCAATCATTTTCTTAAAGTTTTGCGCACTTTTTTTAACATTTGCTTTAAGATCTGATTCATCTAAATAATCTAGTGCTTCGTATTCAGTGATACCTTTTTTATTAGCTAGATCTTTGATTATTTCAACACTAGTATCACCAATCATTCTTCTAGGTGTATTGATGATTCGATCAAAAGCGATATTGTCATTAGTATCAACTAATTTAAGATAACCAATTAAGTCTTTGATTTCTTTTCTTAAAAAGAATTTATATCCGCCATAAATCTCATATGGAATCCGGTTTTCTTTAATTAATCGTTCTAGTGATACAGAACTAAAGTTTGTTCGGTATAAGATTGCAAAATCACCATAAGTATATTGTTTAGACTCAACCATTTCTTTGATCTTTTCCATAACAAATCTATTTTGATATTCCATATTACCAAAATTAATTCATATTGGCTTAGGTCCTAAATCAGTTAAATCATATGACAACAACGATTTAAAATAACGACTGTTATTCATCTTAATCGCTTCATTGGCAAGATTTAAAATACTCTGTTTTGACCGGTAATTTTGCGTTAAATACTTAACAACTAGATCATTAAAATCAAATCTAATTGAGTCTCCGATTTCACTATTAGCACCTCTTCAACCATAAATAGATTGATCAGGATCTCCTACAAATAAGAAATTGTTATTTTCTTGTCTTAATAATTTAACAATCTTATATTGAATTTCATTAGCATCTTGAAATTCATCTACTAAAATTGCTTCAAAGCGTTTTTGTCATTTCTTTAAAACGATAGGATCGCTTAAAAACAAATTATAAGCAATATTCAACAGATCATTGAAATCAATAGCATTTAGTTCTTTTAATGCCTTTTGATAATCATGATAGAAGTTAATTAATGGTTGAACTAGATTAGGTGTAATAATATGATCTTCACCTAATTTATTAAAATCAGAGGCTAAAAATTCAGAAACATCTAAGTTATAAGTTTTAGCATCATTAATAATGCTCATCACTTTATTCTTTTTAAAGTCAGCATATTGAGAATAGTAATATACGTATTTTTGCGACTTTAATAAATCTTCAAATAGCTTAGCTTGATCAACTTCATCTAAGATGTTGAAACGATCATTTAAACAATCAACATTATCAACTTCTTCTCTTAAAACCTGTGCACAAAATCCGTGGAACGTTCTAAAGCTTACTTGAGTTTTTTCTTTATTAAGTAATTTCTCAAGACGTTGTTGCATTTCTTTAGCAGCTTTGTTGGTAAAAGTAATAGCTAAAATTTTATATTCTGGAATGTTGAAGTGTTCAATTAAGTAAGCTATTCGCGATGTCAAAACTTTCGTTTTGCCAGTTCCTGCACCAGCAACGACAAACATTGGTATTAAATCACTTGTTACAACATCGTATTGTTGTTTATTTAAAGACTTTAGATATTCTTGCATAATTATAGGTCGGTAAGATCCATGTTCCCTGGTAAATTGATATCAATCTTATTAGATATAGTTTTATCTTCTGTTTGTTGATTAACATCTGTTTTGGTTGTTAAGTCGATCATAACTAAGTTAGCCATCCTATCGTGTAATGCTAATCTTTTAGAATTAACCGCTACAAAGATGAAAATAACAAACAATATGATCGCATAAATTGAATAAATTCCACGGTAAAAACTAATAAAAATGATATATTTGGTAGGTTCTTTTAATATATCATTTTTAGTAAACAAACTAACGATCTCTCTTTGCTCACTATCGTTGAAAGCAAATAGTGATAACCCCATTATTATTAAGATTGAAACAAAAAATAAATATATTAATGAATTATGAATAAACAGGTGTTTCAAATACTTGTTTAATGTTGTTCGTTCTACTAATTGCAACTTAAAAGCTAAACGGAATAAAGTTTTACCTTTTGTTAATCAGGGTACTAAAATAAAATAACCACCATAAAATAAAAAACTGATTACCCCAACTAACAAGATGTACAAAGCAATCGAATAGTTCATTCAATACTTCTGAAATAAGAAATTAATCAGATAGTTAAAACCTACACTGATTAAACTAATAAAAACTAGATCAAAAAGACCAGCGAAAATTCTTTTAGTCGCTGAAGCCACCTGATATTTTACTTTTGTATTTGAGATTTCGTTATGAAAAATAACGTACATTATTTATCAGCATTAAATTTTGCTTGAATTCAAGATAATCTAGGTTTGAACTTAATAAAGTAATTCTTTCAGTTTGGATTATCGATCAATTGAAAGAACTTGTTTTTTTCATATTTAGGGTATAAACGAAACACTAATTCTTTTGCAATCTTAATTGCGTTTTGTTTTTCTCTATCAGAAAAGTTCGAATTAATCATCAACGAAATGAAATGATAGAACGCCATAACGATTGCACAGAATTCTAACTTCTCATCATAACTAGCATCCCATTCGTTATACTTTTTAAGTTGATTAACTTGATTGATTTGGAACAACACATCATAAATGTTATTGTTCAAGCTAATTTCTTTTCTTCTCTTAGTTAAGATCTTTTTTAACACCGCAGCTTTTTTAGCTTTACCATACACTTTTAAGATAAAGATCCCTGGTTGGTAATGCGTTACATTAAATTTGATCTTATTATCAACAAGCATTTTTGTTCTAAAAACCTTGTCATAAAAGTTTAATGAATGCTTAGAAATTAGATCAATGCTAAATTGATCATAGATCAATAACTTCTTATCTTTATTGCTACTTAATTCTTTCTTTTGATCATAGAAAGCTGGTTCATCGATCATGAAGTTGATTAGATCAACATCTTCATCTAAACCTTCAATAGCATCACTTAAATCATCTAAAAAGTTTGGTTTAAAAACAATTAGTTGATTTGTAAATAATGTGAACTCACCATTAGCAATTCTTGCTCCCAGATTGTACGCTTCACTCATTCCTAAAGATTGAGAAACATTAACAATCTGGTAGTTCAAACCACTCTGCTTACCTAATTCTTCTTGTCAAATCTTAATCACATTCTCATTAGCATCATCATTAATAAAAATTAATTCATGATCCTTAAGATTGTTGATGTTAAATAAAGAGTTTAAAGAACTCTTTAGATTCATCACTTCTTGACTCAGATAGTAGATAATTGATAAGTTAGACATAATTCTATTTATTATATAACATAATAAACTAGTTCTGGAATTCTCTTTTTTAATGTTAAATTAAAAATTTATAATTGATCTGATCGATATGGAGCTAATTAATAATAAAAGCAAAAATAGCTGTAATCTTGACATCAAAAACATCGTTAATTTCAATATTCAAAAGATTACTAAAAGCTTTTTTGATTCAAATCTATTTAATAGTTCATCACAAAATATCTCCAAGAAACACTACAAAACATTAAAAGCGAATAACGAAGAATTTTTTGATGTTGAATCGCTTTTAAATGAAGAGTCAATTGGTGATATTATTAATTTTTCATTTAAGAAGATTAATAGTATCATTGGAGCTACTAATCTTAATCACTTTGATGTCATTCGCCATGATGAATATGGTGAAGCGGTTTATGTCAATATTAGTAATATTAATAGTGACTTTGAGATTCAAGCTAAGAAATCCCAAGACTTAAGATTTGTTTTTGAAGTATATGTTAAGGATTATTCTTATCTTAAACAGTACTGTGATAAGATTCAAATCAATATCTTATTTGATGAAATTAACCGGATAATTTCGGGAAATTTCGTATTTTTTAAACAAGCTGTAGAAGTTGATTTAGAACAATTAATTAAGCACGTATATCGTAACTTTTTTGTTAAGAATTTCATTAAAGAACACTTTGCCAATAATTCACTAAAAAACCAAGTGAGATTATTTGAAGACTTAACGATTAATAAAGAAGATGGATCGATTTATCTATCTTCAAAATTTAAGAGTCAATTTATCTCGACTTTAGATCATGTTGATGAATTCAACAATTTACAAATAGATCGAGAAGAATTTTTTTATGCCGTTAACATCTTAAATTTCATTATTTTAATGATCTATGAAGATCTAAAGGCATTTTTTCAATCAAATAAACCTGTTAGTTTTTTAGATTTTATTCAAAGAAAAACTAATCTAAGTAATGTTAGATCTAATGCTCATGCAGAATTAGATTTCTTAAACCTATTTAATTATGTAAATAGTAAATACTTCTTCAATCACGAATTAGATTTACATCAAGAAGATGTTGATAATTTAGAAGATGCTCTTGATTTGATTAATGAGTTTTATGATCTTTATCAATTTGAACAAAGATCATTATCTGATCAGATCCTAAATTTTGAAATCTCATTATCAGATCAAAAATTATCAGATAACAATAAGATCATCTTATTGTTAATGTATCCCGAATTATTTGGATTAGATAGTGTTGATTATGTTAATTCAAAATATGATCAACTGGTAGAATCGTTTATTAGTTTTGAAATTTCAGATACAGTAGATTATCAAAAGAAACGCGATCGGGTTTTATGTGAATTAAACCCTAACTATGAATGTTTTATTAACTCAGTTAAGGATTTCTTAATTATGAAAAGTAATTTTGAATCACTTAATTTATTTGAAATCTATAACTGGGCGTTGATATACGAAAACCTATATGAAGCTAAATATATTGATATCTCAAATGAGTTTTATAAATTAAAAGATAGTCAACCTCAAATTATGAGAGGTTTGCTAAATCAACTTAATCAGTTGAAATACTACACGGCTAAAAAAATTTATGGTTTAGGTCATATTGAAGTTGTTATTCAGAAATTATTAAAATACAACGACTTCGAAAACACGATTAATCAATTTATTAAAACGATTAACCGTGATGATCAGATGTATGGAAAATCCAAAGAGAGAAAATATTTAATCTTAGGTATTATCTCCGCATTCTTATTTGGAATTATGGATTTTTTGACAACGGTGTTTTCAATATTACCAGTTACTCAACAAAATGTCGAGGTGTCGATCAAGAATGTTCCTAGCTTAATCGTTATTGGAACAGGTTCATTGTTGGCAACTGTTTTATTAATCATTTTAACAATCTCATATTTTAAAAAACGTCGGCAAAAATAACAATTTTTATAAAAAACAAAAACTAAATATAACTAACCTGAATTAGCTAAAATTAATAACTAAATAACAGATAAAACTACTATGGATTTTGAAAAGAAAATTTTAGAAAAACTAAACATTAACACCACATATCCTTTTTACATTGTCAACGTTAATGTTAAGTTTTTTAACAGTTTACAACAACACCCAAATAAATACTTTGTTAGCAAAATCCTACCTAAAATTAAATCCAAACTTGACCAAGAAGAGTTAGAACAACTTAAAGAATTAGATGATCTAACAAGAAAGGATCGAATTAAGTTGATGCTTAATTTAGCACTTAAAAAGATCGTTTCTAAAACCGGTTCATTGAACACTGATTTCTTTAAGGTGTTAGGCTACGACCAATTTCATGAACCACTTTATATTTCTGAAAAAGAGATTAGCGTGAATGAATTAATTCATAACGAATATGAAGAGCGTAGATATAAATACTATATCGACGTAAATGAAAATAGCTATCTTTATCAATACGCTAGTAGAATCAATCTTTGATTCTATTTAAATGAAGAAAACAAGATCTTATCTGGTTCATTTAGTTTTGAAGTAGTTAATCTAGAAGAAAATCCGCTAAATGAAGAAATAGTTTTTGAAAAGGTTTATTTACTTTCATTAATTAAATATTTTATTTACAAACAGATTTCACCTTTATCATTAAACAACATCATCGACATTATTGATAACGATGATTTCTTATCAAACTTTGATAAGAAATCTGATAAAGAACATCAAAATAATCTTAATAACAACATCTATAAGAAATCATTAAGTTATGAAGTTTTAAAGAATAACTGGGATAATCTGATCACTGACAAGTTTTTAGCTCATAAGAATTATGATGAGCAAAAGAAATCTCAAATTAAAGATGATTTGTTTTATGCAATCATGAATCTAACGATGATTAATTTGGCATTGTATCAAGAATTAAAGTCTTACTTTAATTCTGAACATCCAGAATTAATTCTTAGTATTCTAAAAAAACCAACTCAGATTAAAAGCGACCCGGACCAAAGACCGTTTAATGACTTTATTGAATTATCTAGACATCTAAAAGATAGTTACATTAAAAAAGATACAACTAAGATTGATCTAAATAAGATCGAAGATATTGATGATTTCGTCAATGAAGCTAAGAAACATCAAGCAGCTCAAGACTATGAAGCGTTCAATACTTCAATTAACTTTTTAGAATTACAAGTTAAGGATGAAGAAGTATTCGTTTCATCAAGCGATTATTTACTAAAACACCAACAGATTTATTTAATATATTCTTTAATTATTAATCCTAATAGATTTGGTTTAAACTCAAATACGACTCAGATTGTTAAATATAATGATCTGATTAAAAACTTAAAGAATATGCAGATCTCAGATGGATCTAAAAAAATGATCGTTGAAGATATCAACCAATCAGAGGTTGAAATTAATAAAAACTATCTTAGTTTTGTTAACCAATCTAATGATTTCGTAATCATTAAAAAGGATAATAAACAACTTCTAGATTTTTATATTTGAGCCATCATTTATTCAGAAAGTCGTAAGTGAATTCACCATGATATCGAATATGACTTTAATAATGATCGGGTTGCAAAAAATTCTAATTTTTACCGACAAAAAATTGAAGCACTAGAAAACTTAAAGTTTGACTGATATGATGATTTCTATGGAATTCCAGCGATCAAAACAATCGTAAAAAAGATCGATCAGATCTCAAGTATTAAATCATCAATTGATATCTTAGTTGGAACAATTAAGCAAAAAGATGCTCTGCTTAAAAAAGACTTCGAACGAAAAACCATGGTTATCGCTTATGTTGTAGCTATCTTCATTGGATTTATCAACTTCTTTGGAATGATCTTTACGATCCTAGCTGTTACTAAACCTGAAGATGGATTAAACACAACCAATATCATTGTTATTGCCATTGCTTCATTATTAATTAGCTCATTGATTGGAATCATCAGCTTCTTCTTATTTAAGATGGCAAGAAACAACGGTTATTACAAACCTAAAAAGAGTAAATAAAAGCAAATATAAAACCGTCTAGGTAATATCTAGACGGTTTTTTAATTAGTCATTAATTAATAAACTTAATCTCCAAATACTGGTGATTTGGTAATTCCTAAAAGGTTGGAATTTTCTTCTTTACTTTGAATTAAAACAACTGACTTTACTTCAGGGATTTCTGATTTAAGGATCGTTTCTACTCCATCTTTATAAGTCATATCAACAAGAGCACATCCATCACAATTACCAAGTAGTTTGATTGTTACGATTCCTTTTTCGTAATTTTCAAAAGAGAGATCACCACCATCTCTTCTAATTAATAATCTTAGATCATCTAATAGATCTAAGATTTCACCAATTACGGTTTGTTTTCTTCTTGCCATAATTAAACTTTCTTTGTAATCTTATTTTCTTGTTTATTAATTAATCTTACGATATTTGTACGATGCTTTCAGATAATTGATGTGCTTAATATAGTGTTGGAGATTGCAAAAAACAGGATAATGTATCAATCACTTTGATAAGTTAAAAAAGTGATCTCATCTAGACTAAATAACCATAAGTAATCTAATCAAATAATATAAGGTAAAAATAAAAAGACGACAAAACAAGCTATTGATGCTAATGAAACATATTTAGTAATTAAAGTAATTGTTCATCAAAGTAAAGCAATAATTAAAAATCACCATGGTGAAACAACAAAAACAAAACCAGCAGTTGTTGCTACCGCTTTACCACCCTTGAACTTAAAATAAACAGGATACATATGACCAAAAATTGCTGCTAAGGGCGCTAAATAAGTCAAATAATAGATTTTGTTAATTACTTCAGGATCAAGCTTGATTAGTTGTGGTTCTATACCATATTTATAAATAGCTAAAGCGATTCCAAACGGAACCACTGATTTGATGATTTCAAAAAAACCGATGGTGATCGCAACTTTTTTTGGAAACACTCTAAAAGAATTGGTCGTTCCAGGATTTTTTGAACCAAGTTCGCGAACGTTTCTTTTAAGAATCATACTTGCAACATCAGCAAACATAATTGAACCTGATAAATATCCAATTAATAAGCTAGAGATCACTAAGAGACTGATATATCCTGCTAAATTCATCTTTTTACCTCTTAATAATCTTAAATTGAGAATGACCTAAGATCAATTGTTTAGGATCTAATTCTGGAAATTTTTGGGTCAATAACTCACCAATATGATCAATAAAGATTGATTCTACATGATGACCTATGTCAATCACACTGATCTCATGATTAATTGCATTAATTCATGATGATCATTTTAAATCACCAGTGATTAAAAGATCATATTGCTTAAATAATTCAAGATCAAGTTCATTAGAACTATATCCACTACCTAAACAGATCAAACCTTTTTTTAGTTTTTTCTTGAATTTAGCAGTTGATAAATATTGAACTTGATCAATATATTCAATCTTTTTTAAATCTGAAATTAATTCATCTAAAGAACAATCAATTTCAAACTCGTAATAATGATTAATTGGATTCGGATTAAACTTATTGATATTTAATAATTTAAAAAAGTATGAATGAGCACCACTAGGATTAAAGTCATAAGCAGTGTGCAGAACTAAAAAGCTACGATTGTTTTGATTAAAATCCTGGTAAGCTTTAGCAATAAACGAATCAGTTTTTAAATCTTGAGGATTAATAAACATCGGGTGATGAGAAATAATCAGATTAGCATTATGTTTTTTAGCTAACTCAAAATTAAACCGATCATAATCAGCACAAACCAAAATTTTAGTTAATTCATTAGCTAAGTTCTTATGATTAATTAATTTAGCATTATCAAAACTTAACTGATTTTTTAAAGGAAATTGTTTTAAGATTCAGTTTGTGACTTTTCTAATTTTCATTGATTATTAAGAAATCGATCATATTCTTTGATCGCAATATGTTGCAGTTTTTTTCTTGCATCAACTGGAATCTTTTCGAGCAATTCTTTTTGTTGCTCAATATAATTGATTAATTCAGGACTATTTTGATTTTTTAAAATTGGTCCAATCACATAATCGGTATTAGTTAAATGCGGTTTTTCTTCACACTTAATTGCTTTAATAATTAAGTAGTAATTATTCTTTTCAAAAATAATCATCTCATCAACGATTTGATAATTATTCTTGGTTAGATAATATCGCATTTTGATGTGATTTTTTTCAGGTTGAATAATCAATTGCTTTAATTCAACAACCGAACTGTTGATGATGTCATTAATTTTGGTAACACCAAGACCAGCAATCACACAATAGTCAATTGGGTTTTTAATACTTAAATTACTTAAACCATCATTAAGAATATTGATAATTCTTTCTTTACCAATTATCTTTTTAGAATTAGCAATTGCTTGTTTAAGTGGTGATAAGTTAACATCAACATTAAGCACATATTGTGCTTTATTTTGTTTGATTAATTCAACACCAAGATGACCATGATCACAACCTACATCCGCTACTAAAAAAGCATCATCGATCATCTGAGAGATAAGTTTAATTTTCTGAGTCATGTTTTAAGAAAGAACGTAATCTCGCATTTTTAGATGGGTGTTTTAATTTTCTTAAAGCTTTAGATTCGATTTGACGAATTCTTTCTCTTGTTACATTGAACTTTTGACCAACTTCTTCTAGTGTCATTTGTTGGTGTCAAGGGTGTAGACCATAACGCATTCTAATGATCTGTTCTTCTTTTTTTGTCAATGTATTAACAAAAAGTTCATTAATGTGTTCAGTAACAATTAATTTTTCAGTGTATTCGTCTGGTTTTAAAATATCGCGATCTTTAACAAAATCTACGAATTGAGATTCTTCGTCGTGACCAATTGGTTTATCTAAAGATACTGGTTCTTGGTTTAATTTTTTAATGTCAGCAACTTTTTTAGGAGTAAATCCATTAACTTGACCACCCATTGCTTCAGTTAATTCTTCTAATGTTGGATCTCTTCCTAGTTGTTGAGTCAACATTCTTTCAGTTTTAATTAACTTGTTGATTGTTTCAACCATGTGAACAGGAATTCTTACTGTTCTTGCTTGATCAGCAATGGCTCTTGTAATTGCTTGTCTAATTCATCATGTTGCATAAGTTGAAAACTTATTACCTAGTTTGTAATTAAACTTAGAGATCGCTTTCATTAACCCGATTGATCCTTCTTGGATCAGATCAACGAAATCTAAACCTCTGTTTAAATATTTCTTAGCAATTGAAGTAACTAATCTTAAGTTAGACGTTACTAATTGGTTGATTGCATATTCTCTAGTTTCAGGATCGGTACTCCCTAATAGTTTAGCAATCTGAATTTCTTCTCCGAAATTAAGAATTTTAGAAGAACCTAATGTTCCTAAGAATGCCTTAACATTATCTTCAACTTTATCTTTAGTTGAAGCACCTTTGCTAATTAAATCATCTAAGTTTTTATCAATTTCACTTAAGTCTTGATTTTTTCTAAATAATGAGATCTTTTCTTCAACATCATCTTCTAATTTGATCTTGTTATCTTTTAATTCTTCAAGAATTTCTAAATCTTCAGCTTCAGTAAATTCGTAGTTTTTAAAAACATCGATAATATCTTCATTTGATAAAGATTTAGTAGCTTTAGCCTTAGCTAAAAGTGTTTTAGTAGCTCGAATTGATTCTTGATCGTTATTCTTAGTTTTAGATGATGCTTCTAAGACTTCGTGATAAACTAAATCATTTTTTTCATTACTAGGAGCGTGTTTTGGTTTACGACCTCTTTGGCGTTTTTGAGTCGTAATCGGTTGATCGATATCTAGCTTACTATCACTGAAAAAATCAGATAAGTTGAATTCCTTATCTTCTAGTTCATCTTGTTCGTTAAAATCAGTTTCTTTGAAAGTGGACTTATAATTTTCTTCTTTGAAATCATCAAAGTCGATATCATCATCTTTATTATCGAAATCATCAAGATCGATTTCGTTATCTAAATCATGATCTTCGTCTTTTTTACTAGTCGCTTTAGCTTTACTAGATTTCTTTGATGATTTTAATGAAAGCTTTGTTTTTTTCTCTTCTTCTTGTTTAGCAACAGCTTCAGGTTCAGTTTTTGCTTTCTTATCTTTAAGAGCTACTTCTTTTTTAGTAGCTGCAACTTTAGTTTTTTTAGTTTCAGCTTTAGGTTGTTTGACTACAACTTCTTCTGACTTAACTTTTTTAGATTTTGTTGATGCACTAGATTTTTTCTCAGTAACAGTTTTTTCTACTTTAGTAGATTTTGCGCTCTTTTTAGTTTCACTAACTGCTTCTGTTTTTTTACTAGCAGACTTCTTAGTTGGTGTTTTTTCTTGCTTTTTAGCTAACTCAAGTCTTTGTTTCAAAGACAATTGACTAATGTCTTTAGCTTTAGAAGCAGTTTTGTTCTTAGATGTTGAATTTGTATTTTTTGCCATTCTTGTAAATGTTAAAGGTATAAAAAGCAATAATTAGCTTAATTTTACAATATTGTAAAAATATTTAGTAATTATCTTGTTTTTAATAGTTCTTCTAAAACATTGAGATTCTTAATCTCAGCTAATTTGAAGATCTCACCTTTCGATAATCAATCTACTAGTTGTTGTTTAGTTTTTAATTCGTATAGTTCTTTAAAACCATCAATTCCAGTTGAACACGATTTTAAATAAGCATTTAACTCTTCTTCATGACCAAATTGATCATGAGCTAATGCTGCATACTTTAAATATTTAATGTCAGTTAATAACTTGTTCTTTAGATTATGAAATAAATCGACATCTAAGCAACTTTCGATATGTTTTTTCATAACATATAAAGTATCATCAAACAATTTAAGTTTTACCTTATTTTGAAGTCGATCGTTTAAAGTGTTTAGCTTTGCATTTAATAAATAAAGATCATTAATCTTTTTAAAGATTAAATCATTAAATCCATCTAGAAATTTCTTAGTAAAGCTGTAACAAAACAAGATTGCATCTAATTGTTGATTTGTCGTTAAACTTTTCATCACTTCATTATTTAAAGTGATTTGTAGCATCGTATTAAATAAGTATCTAGTAGGTTTATATAAATTAATCTTACTTAAGATCTTCAATCTAACATTTGATAGATCTTTATAGGTTACATAATTAAAGCTAATTAAGTAATAGTGACAGATCTTAATTACTGCTTGAATAAAATCTCTTAATTGTTGGTTGATTCTTTTATCAAGATTGTAATCAATCAGTTGAGTGATATCAATCTGATCATCCTGTTCAGGTTTAAGTTCACTTAACTCATCATATAGTTGAGTTGATAATTGTTTTTCATCATCATACTCAACGTTTTCTTGTTCTTTTTTTGTTGATAATTGTTTATTGATTAACTCTTTTAGTAGATTTTCACCATTTTCTAGATGATAGATTTCATCTAGATCTTTTTGTTCTATATTTTCATAATCTAGTTGATAAACTTTATGAATTCTTTTTCTAGCTAATAATTTGATACAGGTAACTGTAGCTTTTTTACCAGATTCATCGTTATCTAATGCTAATACGATTCTTTTAATCTGATTAAGTTTTGCTTTAATTAACTCGATCTGATGATCGGTTAAAGCTGTTCCCATGATGGCAACTGCATTTTTAACTCCGATCTGATATAAAGCAATAACATCCATATATCCTTCACAAAGAAATAAAGTAGAGTTATTCTCATCAAACTCTAATGAAGAATAATTGTATAAGTTATTACCTTTAATGAAATAATCAGTTTCAGGTGTATTTAAATATTTAACTTCATTATTTTGATCAATTGTTCTACCTGAAAAACCAACAACTTGACCATCGGCATTTTTGATTGGAAAAATTACCCGGTTATTAAAATAACAAGTATTTTTTTCTGAGATGTATTTGATGTATCTAAGATTACTTAAGATGATCTCTTCATCATAAGTTTTATTTAAATGTTTTTGATAGAAGACTTTTAAGTCTTCCACTAATTTATTAAGTGAATAACTCTTGGGATGAAAACCAATTTGAAAATTATTTAATAATTCTTCGTTAATTAATCCTCTTTTATTTAAGAACTCATTTAATTTTTTGTTATTAACGAATTCTAGACGTAAGTTGGTGTGAGCTTTTCAAGCTAAGAATTGATTTAACTTATAAAATTCTTGATCTGACTCATCAACAGCTTTTTGCTTATTAAAATCTAATGAATAACCGATTTCAGCTAAATCGATTCCTTCAAGCTCAACAATTTTTTTAACAGCTTCAACAAAATTTAAGTTGTCTTTTTTTTGAACAAATTCAATTACTCCACCACTTTCATTACAACTAAAACACTTTCAAACTCCTTTAGGATCATTAACACTAAATGAAGGAGTGTTGTCATCATGAAATGGGCAAAGCGATTTGTAATTTGATCCTTTTCTTTCTAGATCAAGATACTTCGAAATTATTGAAGATACACTGATCTTCTTTCTTATGTATTTTGCTAATTGATTTAAATCATTACTCATGCAAATTATTTCTAATTCATGACCTTAGTTCAGAGATTGGTAATTTAATTTGTTCCATACTGTCACGTTCTCTGATCGTGACAATTCCTTTTTCTAGTGAATCAAAATCGTAAGTTAAACAGTATTTCGTTCCGATTGCATCATATCTACGATATCTTTTACCAATTGATCCAGCACTATCAAAATCAAATCGTAAGTTAACATCACCCATTTTTAATAGATCTAGATATAACTCATATGCTTGATCTTTTAGTTTATTAACTAATGGTAAGACTGCTAACTGATATGGTGATAATGAAACAGGTAATCTTAAGACTTCTCTAGAATCATTATCAGCTAATTGTTCTACTTGATAATGAGCACAAATAATTGCATATAAGATTCTTTCAATCCCTAAAGAAGGTTCGATTACATCGGGAATAATCTTAGTTTTTTCAACTTCATTATTATAATCAAGTGTTTTACCCGATTGGTTTGAATGTGCTGTTAGATCAAAATTTCCACGATGAGCTAATCCTCATAATTCAGATCATCCATGAGGGAAATTGAATTCAAAATCGATCGTTCTAGATGAATAGTGAGCTAATTCATCTTTAGGGATTTCATGACGCTTAATTAATTCTTTATTAATTAACAATTTGTTAAATAAGAAATCTTCGATCCGATCTACGTATGATTCAAATTTTTGTGAAACTAATTCAGGTTCTAAAAAATATTCAATTTCAAATTGTTCAAATTCTCTAGTTCTAAAAATGAAATTTCCAGGAGTGATTTCATTTCTAAATGCCTTACCAATTTGTGCTACACCAAACGGTAATTTCATTCTTTGACTTCTAACAATATTCTTGAAGTTAATAAAGATCCCTTGAGCAGTTTCAGGTCTTAAATAAATGGTGTTAAGTGAATCTTCAACCACACCTTGAAACGTCTTAAACATCAGATTAAATTTTCTAATCTTTGTTCAATTAATTGATTGACACTTTTTACATTCAATCTTTTTATCGACTAAGATTTGTTCTAATTCAGTAGGATCAGTGTTTTCTGTAATCTTAATTGAATCATTGTTTAATTCTTCAATTAACTTATCAGCTCGATAACGTGATTTACACTCTTTACAATCAACTAAAGGATCTGAAAAATTATCTAAATGACCAGATGCTTTTCAAACTTCAGGATTTAAGATTATTGAACTGTCCAAAAGTTTCATATCAGGTTGAGAAAACACAAAGTGTTTTAACAGCAACTGCTTAATATTATTCTTTAATAAAGCTCCTAATGGGCCATAGTCTCAAGAGTTGGCTAACCCATTATAGATCTCAGAAGACTGATAAACAAAGCCATAGTTCTTTAAGAAATTAACAATCTGATCTTGTTTTAATTCCATATTCTTTTATTTTAATTTAATTAAATGACTAAACACTGGTTCCAAATAAATGCCTGCATTGTGATAAATTGCGCTGGCCAATCCCTTTATTAAAGATATATATTGTCTAGTGTCTAAAGTAGAAACTTCATAATCATTTTTATATATTAACCAAAAAATATTACGCATAAAATTCTTGTCATATAAGAATTCATGTTGATCATATGCACATTTTTCACACAAGCCATGCATACTTTTAAATGATAAAGTGATTACTTGTTTGCTATTACAGATTCCACAATTAAGTAGTTGGAATGCGATTCCTTCTAGATTGATGATGTTCAATAAAATGTAGATAATAATTGTTTCATCACTGTATGTTTGCTTAGTTACATAATTGATCACATCATCATAAAAATTAAAGAAATTGTTTTCTAAATCACCACTTTTCTTATTCAAATAATGATGCATAACAACCATTGGTAAGGATTCACTAATGGTAGCATCTTTTGTATCAATCTTATGGATCTTTTTGAGTTTTGAAAGTCGCTCAATTGATCGAGCTTGAAAAAACTCAAAGTCATGTAAAGATCCTAGTGTGATGTATCTACCGTTTTTTGATAGGATCTTTTTACTTCCTATACTAATTAAACTAGTTAGGGTATTATCATTAAATAAGATTTTGATGATTTGATCATTTTCATTATGATCAAAATAATCAATAATATAGCCTTTTTTGGTTATAGAACTCATTTTTTATGACCTAATGACTTTATTAAATAATCATCGTTACGTCATTCTTTTTCAACTTTAACAAAGAGTTTAAGATTGATTTTACAATCGTAGATGTTTAGTAACTCATTACGAGCTTGAATTCCGATCTTTTTAATCATTGATCCTTGTTTACCAATGATGATCTTTTTTTGCGATTCGCGTTCTGTTACAATTGCACATTCAATATTGAACAACTTTTTTTCTTGATCGTATTTCTTTGCTTCAATGATAACTGCTACAGAATGAGGCACTTCTTGAAAAGTATTATTTAAGATTTTTTCTCGGATAATTTCTTTAATTTCAAAATTATCTTTTTCGTTTTCATCTAGTTCAGATTCAGGCAGTTCGTAATTTTCATCTAACAGTTGTTCTAATCCTTCATCGATCGTATCATTTAAATCATCTGTTAATAAATTAGCTTTAATTGTCTTAACAACTTTGAATGATTCATTAATTAACTGTTGAGTTTCATTGATATTCTCTTCATTTTTTATTAGATCTATTTTTGAATAGATCACAATCAAATTATTCATCTCATATGATTTCATAATTTTTAAGAGATTAATGAAATCTTCAGTTGGCTTTTTAGTGCTATCAACAATTAGAATACAAGCATGAGCATGTTTATAAGCTTGTTTGATTTCACTATTTAAAAAAAGACTTAGTTTATTAAAACTCTTATGAAATCCAGGAGTGTCTAATAATAAATAATCGATCTTGTCATGAACGATCTTGTGAGCAATAACGTTTCTTGTTGTTTGATCATATTTAGAAATGATTGCAACTTTACTGTTGGCAATCTTATTAATTAAAGTTGATTTTCCAACACTTGCTAACCCAGTAATGACAACAATTCCTGATTTTTTCATAGTTTCTTTTTAGCTGTTTTAATCACCTGCTCGACAATTTGTTCTTGAATACTTAAAGTGACATATTCATAGGCATCACTTTGTTCATGATCAAACTCTAATAGGTGTAATAATCCGTGAATAATCATTCTGATTAATAAGTATCAAAAATTAACTTCATATTTGATCGCATCTTTTGCTATCTTTTTTGAACAAATAAAGATTTCACCTAGTAGTGGAGTAATCATATCTGCGTTTTCTCACATACAAACACTAATTACATCAGCGACATATTCTTTATTTCTTAATGAAGAGTTTAGTTCTAAACTTTGTTTTTCACTAACAAAACTAAGTTCATAAAATAGATCGTTTTTGACTTTAAAATGTGATGAAAAGCATTTATTAATGATCTCTAATATTGCACTAAAATCTTCTTTGATATTTGATGGAATCTTTTTTAAATCAAAATGATTAATCATATCGTTAATTATAGATTAATCGATTTTATTAGATGGTGATATAAAGGACTTTTACCTAAATAAAAACTAATTGTTCCCACATTCTGATCTATGGCTTGATTCGATTGTAAAATCGCATCATTTTCGTTCATTTTATCAATCATGAATTTGAGTGAACGTGAGTTATTTTTATAGTATCCAATCAAGTATTTAGCTTTGTTCTTTTTTATAAAATTAGCTAACTGTGAATCTTGAGCTAGATTAACTTGTAGCCTTTGGTCTTGTTTTTGAAAAACATAGCTTTCATAAAGATTGATTCTGACGAGAAAAACAATCGCTAAAAAAGTAAGCAAAACAATAAACAAACTAATAATCGTACTGTTAATAATTTTATTGGTATTCATGTAGGTTAATCTGTTTTTTAAAATATCTACTAAAACTATGATCATGTTCAATCATGATGGTTAAGTTGTTTTTAACAATCTGTTTAATAATGATTTGAAAAACTTGATGTTTGATTGCTTCATCAATATTATTTAACACTTCATCTAGTAAAAATAATTTATTTCTAGAGTTGTAAGAATGCAATAGTTTTAATACTTGATTTTGACCAGAACTAAGATTGTATTTATCAGCATCAAAAAGTTTGAAATACTCGATAATTTCTAATAATTCTGGTCGCTTGTTTTTCTTAAGGAATTCAATTAGTCATTCATTACTGAGTTCTACATTACTTTTCTGATCCGAAAGATAAACCACGTTATTCAACAATCATTGGTTTGAATACTTATTAATATTCATTTCGTTGATAAAGATCTCACCTGATGATAATAGTTGACGTTTAATGATTGATTTAATTAAAGTCGATTTACCGCTGGCGTTTCTTGCGGATAAGAATACAGGCTCATTGATCGTTAAATTTAAATCATTAAAGATAGGTTGCGCATCAAAAAATAAGTAAACATTTTTAAACTGTATTGAATTAATTTTTCTTGAGTAATTTGTTAAATTTTGCGGTTCTTTTTGCAATAAAATCAAATTATGAATATTAGATTTTGCGATTCTAAATTCATATGATTCATTCATAAATTTAATCAATCCATCAATACTACCAATTAATAAACCTTGTAATGTACTTACATAGATTAAAGTAGCTAGATCTATAGTGTTTAAATTAAGGATTAAAGAGATCCCTACAACTAAGGTAATACATGTTATGAAATATTTAATAAGTTCAAAAATTGCATTACTAAAATTTGCACTTTGGTTTATCTTTTTATTTAGATTTAAGTTGTCACTGAACACCTCTTTAACATCATTAGTCCATTGTTGATAGAACGTTTGGTGTTGTGTATTAACAATTGTTTTGTGAAACTCATATAAATAGGTTTGTTGTTTAATCTGTAGTTCTCTAGCTTTTTGTTTATATCCTTTAAATCAGAATAAATTTAGTAGCAAATAAACTAATGAAACAAAGCTTTGAAATAAGGTAATAAACAAAAAGAAGATGTGAATTCGATATAACAAAATGATTGCGACAACAACAATCAAAATGTTGTTAATAAAACTTGCAACTTTTTTTATATAAAACTCTAAACAGTTTAATAAAAACTCATCGTATTTATAGATCTTTCCTATGTCATCTTTAATCAACTTAATCGTTTTAGGTAAACTGAAAGTTGATAGTAACTGTGATCATCAATACTGATACTGATTCTTAATCAATTGCTGTTGTCAAATACTTAATAATCCTGATCCAACTAGATTAATAACTTTGATCAAGATAAAAGTAACAATAATAATCAAAATGTTATTAATTACCGAAGTATTTATCACATCATTAATTAGGATCTTAAATAAAAACGTCAGCCCAATACTAGTTGCAGTAATCAATAATTCAATAACTAAAAAGATCAGAATATATTTGAAACTAATTATTCTTGCAAAACTAAATTTGGTGTCATAGTCAGGTTTTGTATAGTTAAGATAATCGGGACTAACTTTAATAATAATGCCAGCAAAAACTTTCTCAAATTCTTCATGAGCAATGCTCTGAACATTATTACTGCCAGGATCATAAACTATAAAAGAAGAATTTTTCTTCTTGACAATAACAAAATGATTAAAATCTTCAGCTTTTAATAAACACACTAAATACTTATCATTTAGTTTTATTAATTCATCAAAACTAGCTTGATAAGACTCACATAATAAATGATGTTTACTAGCAATATCTTCAAACTGATTGATATTAATACCACTATTAGATATATGCGTGTCAGCTTTGATTAGAAAATCATTTAGATCATGATCAAAATAATGGTTATATAGCATTCTGATTACAGCTATGCCACAATCATTATTTTCTGTTTGCTTAATTAATCTCACTATTATCTTCTATACGTTACAACATATGTATTTTTTATCTAAAAGGAATAAAAAATATTTTTTACAGAAGAAGTTATATGAGTAGATAATTTAAAAAAATAAGCGTTAGATTAATAAATTAAAAATAATGATCAATTTAAAATGTGTTATTTTTACCGTATATTTTTAATAATTTAATAATTACAATTGTTGTTATATGTATTTAGAAATTAAATAGTTTATCGGCTAATATAAAGCAATTCGCAAACATAACTTATCGAATTAATTATCAAACTAATCCTAGTTAACTATCGCATTACTTAAATCTTGAGAGACTGTTCTTCATCAAAAAACATCTCCATTTAATACCTTATAATCTAAATAACCTTATTTTATAGTAGGTTCAATTTGATATAATCACAGTAGTTAAATATTTATTACAGAATAGGATTTAAATTAATCATTAATGGAAAATAACGAGTCTAAAATTTCAGGGACTAACAATGATCTCAAGCAGGTTGATACTATAAAACCTCGACAAGAATTTCAAAATCCAAGATCGGTTGATCTTAATGAGTTCTTAAGAAGATATACCAGTAGAGTTCACAAACCAATGATTGTGTTCTTTGCTTTACACATTGTTGCGTTTTTATTACTAATTATTGCAGTAGCTACTGCTGCTGGTGGTGTTGCTGCAGGTAGTAGATCTTCTTCATCAATGTCAGGAGAAGAATTCTTTAGTGGACATCCCGCTAACGCTTTAATAGCAGGTGGTATTTTTGTAACTATCAGTTATGCCATCTTTGGAATTGTCAGTTTTGCTTTATTTATCATCTTCATCATCGGAATTGTTTATACGGCTGATAAAAAGGTCGATGGCTTAATGCCTTCAATGATCTTATTTGTAGTTGCACTTTTTGCCCCATTCTTGGGAACAATCTTAGGATTAGTTGCAACAATTATGGCTAAGAAAAACATCGAAAACGCTATTGCTCAAGCTAAAGGTAATGTAGCACCTGAACATCTAATTTAATTAACTAACTTATTAATAAAACCCATTAACCTTAATTGAGTTAATGGGTTTTTTATTTATATTAAATAACTTACAAACTAAACTATAACTTGTTATCCCAACAATAAAAAACCCATCAATCTTATTAAGGATCGATGGGTTTTGATTTATTAATAACCTTTAATTAGATTAAGGGTTTAATTTTGGTTATGTTATCTAACACAATTGATCAACAAAGTGTTGTTATATAAAAAGTGTAGTAGAAAAATAATAATAATTAAGAAAGAAAATACAAATGACAATTTAAGTAATATGGAAATATGACAATAAAAACCAAATATAGAAATATTAACTATCAATTGTTGGTTGTCAGATAACTTTATACCAAAACTTAATTAACAAAAAAGGAGATTATTTTAATTAGAAAGGAATAAAGGAGTTATATGAACAATGAAACTATTCTTCATCATCCAGTAGACTTAGGATACTACTGGTTTCAATTTTGCCATTTACACGATTAGTAGCTCTAAACGTGTATTCAGGAGGTTCTTGGTTAATTACAGCTAGTTTTTGTTCTAACAGTTTGGAATTGTTTCGCAGATAATCATTGCTCAAATCATTCTTAATTTGTTCATCAGAGCGATCAATTAAATTAAATGATTCTAATGCTAAAGGATTTTTAGCATGGATCAAACTACTAGTCTTTTTGCCAAGAATCGTAATGATATTCTCATCACCTTCAATATACTTAGACCCAAACACAATATGGGCGTTTTTGTTTACTGAAGCTTTGATTCTAGCATTAAGCTCATCATACAATCTTCCGGGTAATTGTTTGCTGAGTTGATAAATGACAATCAACTGGTTAGCATCTAATCAATCATCACTTAGTAGTTTTTGTGCTACCAAGTTTTCTTGGCTACTTGAGAGTTTAATCTCTTTCACCAAGAACTCATAAGCTAACTGATCTTTTTTTGTAAAAAAAGTGATCAGATCAGCATAATCGAGATTGTGAATCGTTTGTTCGTTAATTAAATTAACGATCGTTTTAATTGATAAACCAATGTTGTTGCTAATCTCTTGGTTACGATTAACCACAGACAGATAATTTAAATTCTTATTAATATCATCCATGCGTAGTTGACTGATCGCGTTAGCATTTTTTAAGAGATCGTATAAAGCATCAGTGGCTTTTTCATAACTAATACTACCTTCTGTATTAGGAGGGATTACCACATATGCTAATGTGATAATTTTTTTAGATGCAGCCTTATTAATAATATAAGTTGAACCTGCACTTCCAGTTCCTTTACCTAATCCTGCAATCACAATACAGATATCACAATCTGTTAAGATCTCATCAAGTTCACTATCAAAATATTGTGAGATCGCCAACCTTGCTTTTTCAACATCTCCCCCAGCACCATTACCAAACGTATAAGGTGAATCAATTAGATATCTAATTGCTTTAGATCTTCCTTGGGCTAACTGATTTAAGTGCTTGCAATCAGTATTTAATTGATAAAAGATTAAGTTTTCACTAACTAGATCAGGGTATTGACGTATTATATCTTCAACGATATTATTTCCAGCACCACCAATCCCAATAATCTTAATCTTGTAGTTCTTTTTGTATTTACTAACAAAATACTTAATCTTTTCTTGTGGTACTAAATCTTTTTTTATAACAGGTTGTTTATTAACAACATCTTGATCATCAAAATAACCTAATTTAATCTGATTAATAACACTAGAATCCTTCATCAACTCTGCTTGCATTTCTTTTTGCAGTTTGATTAATTCTTCTTGCATTGCTTCAAGACTTATGTCAGGTTTTTTATCTCTTTGATCAAACATTATTTAAAGCTGATTTTAGCTAAGATATTATTTAATTCTTTGTTGATTGATAAGATCATCGCTCTACGATCACTTTCTTGATCGTAATTGTAATCATGAGGAGTGATTACATAATTATCAATCTTATTAATTGAGTTATCAAATTCAGATTGTTTTTTGATTGCTCAGTATGCTTGAATAAATGAACTTTTAGCACATGATAGTTTTGGTGAATAAAGTTTACTAATCTCAACATCATTAACTAGTTCACTTTCTTTATTAAGTAAGTTGTTTGAGATCGCACTATTTCGTGAAGTATTTACAATAATTTGCTTAATGTTCTTTTTGAAATCACGTTTAATTAATTCAAGTTCTTTATTGATGTAATCAATAATTTGAACTAATTGTTTTTGAATACAACTATCTAGATCTTGTTTTGATAAGTATTGATAACTTAAGAATTGCACATTAGTTTTAATTAATAAGTTATATGAACTATCTTCATTAAGTGTTAATAAGTTGTTATTAAAATACTGATCAACGATTGTGATTAGATCTTCGTTTTTATTTTTAGCATTTAACTTATTAACAACATTTTGTTTAATCTGATTAATTCCTAGATTAATCTTCTTATTAATAATGTAGGTGTTATTTAGATACACACTAATATTAGTGTGATCATCTAAGATATCAATCATTAAAGTGTCATTAATATCTTTTAGTTGTTGAGAAGTTTGATAGTTCAACTCTTGAGTTGAAATGTTAGTTATTGTTAACTTTAATTGACTAAGTAATTGACTTACTTGTTTAAGTAATAATGATTTAGATGTATAAACTAGTACAACTGCGTAGTAGTTTTTGTTTTCAATTAATTCATCAACTGGTTTTTTAGTTTCTTCATCTAGATATTCATACACTTGATAGTTAACTAATTGATCAATACCATTTCTTGATTTTTCATGATTTAAAACAAACTTCTTAACTTCGTTATCAAACTGTTGTCCATTTAGATAATTAATTAAACCACTATTAATTTGTTTAGATTTAAGATCATTAATTAAAGCATCAAAATTAAGAATTACTTTTTGAATCACTAACTTATGACGTTGAGTGATCTGATCAATTTGGTTTTGAATCTTTTGAAGTAATAATCTTTGATTAATAATCTTATTGTTATCATATAAGTTATTGTTTTCAATACTTACTTGACGTAGTAAATGCATTGATTGGTCATTATTAGTTGATAAGACCAAATCAATTTTTTGTTTTGAGAAGTTAAGAGTACAGTAGGTTTGTTTTAAGTTATACATTGATTTAGTTAGTGGTTTTTTCTAGGACGAATAGTTTGGCTGAACGTGATCTTCGATTCTTATCAAGTTCTTCTTTACTAGGACTTAGTCCTTTGTTGAAATGGTTAATATATTTTTTAAGTAATTCGTTGTTGATTGGTAAATTGTTAAGGTTTGAAGTTGAAGCTAGGTTTCTAAAAACTTTTTTAACGATCTTTTCTTCTAGTGAATGAAAAGTGATGATTGTGATTCTTCCACCTGGATTTAGATAATTGGGAAGATAAGTTAAGAGCTTTTCTAGAACTTCTAATTCATTATTAACAGCAATCCGCAGGGCTTGGAAATACTTTCTAGCAGGGTGTTTATTTGCATACAGTTCAGCTTTATTAACATTCTTTTTAATTAGTTCAACAGTTTCAAGAGTGTTTAATTCTTTTTGTTCGAATGCTTTTTTAAGTGCAACTACAACCCGATAAGGATCTTTGATTTCACCATAGTTGCGCATGATCTTGACCAGATCATTAACACTTGAATTTTGAATCAACTTAGTTGCATCAACTTCTTTTGATTGATCCATTCTCATATCCAATCGACCAAGTGAGTGATAACTAAATCCTCGAAGTGGTTCATCTAGTTGATAACTAGACACGCCCAGATCAATTAAACAACCATCGATCTTATCAATCTGCATTGCTTGCAAATGTTTTTTTAAATTAACGAAGTTGTCATTAATTAAATCAACATTTTTATATTCACTAAATAATTGTTGACAATGATTTATTGCTTGAATATCTTGATCAAAGCCAATTAATCTAGCAGATTCATCTAAGCTATTAATGATGTTGTAACTATGACCGCCAAACCCAATCGTGAGATCTAAATAAATTCCATCCTTTTTAGTGATCAAGTGATCAATCACTTCTTTTAATAAAACCGGATAGTGAATCGTATTATTAATGATCATCATCCATTGATTCAGCTAACTCATTGAACTTATCAAAGTTAGCTTGATTGAATTCTTCATAAGCATTCACATCTCACAATTCGATGTGATCACCCATACCAATGATTACAACTTCTTTATTAAGATTTGCCATCTTTTTAAAGTTTGCTGGAATCAAGATACGATTAGCACTATCAACATCAATCGTTAGTGAGTTAGCAAATAATAAACGTTTGTAATTACGGTTTTGTTGTTTATTATTTGATTGACTTAAGAACTTATTTGCGTAGTTTTCAAACTCTTGATTAGTACGTAATTCTAAACATCCATCAAGCCCTCTTGATAGCACAACACTATCTTGAATTAAACTTCTTAATTTAGCAGGAATACTTAATCTGCCTTTAGGATCGATATTATGTTGATAGTTGCCAATAAACATCTTTATCTTTTCCTCCTATAGCAGAATATTACGTACTACTATTATTTTAAATCATTTTTTCCCACTTTGCTACACTTTTTCACACTTTTGAAATTTGATAGCGGTGAAACCCTTTATTATAAAGGGTTTCTTATAGGGATTGGAAAGTCTTTATGTAATGAAAAAATGACCGGAATTCGGTCATTTTGTCTTAATATGCGCTAATTTGTGGGATGGTGTGGGGCTTATTCGTTCTCATCATAACGATTCGAATCAAAGAAGTTACCTTCTTGATAAGAATCGGGGTCAAAATGTTTGATTTGGGGTAAATCATCAACTGATTCAATTCCAAATAGATCAAAGAATTTTTCTGACACATTATATAAGAAAGGACGACCAGGTGTGTCAGCTCGACCAACTTCAACAATCAACCCTTTTTCTAATAAGTTATCAACTAAACTTAATGAGTCAACTCCTCTGATCTCATTAATTCTTACTCTTGTACAGGGTTGATTGTATGCAACGATCGCTAATACTTCCATTAAACTCTTGTTTAGTGGATTTTTAAATCGTTCAGAAACGTATCGTTGCATATCTTTTTTAACAGCAGCCTTAGTTAAGATCTTATATCTGCCACCATAGTTTTTAATCGTTAAACCAAAGTTAAGGTTTTGATCATAGTTATAGATCATTTCTTCTAACTCTTTATATAACTGATCTTGGTGGATCTTAGGTAAGATCTTATTTAGTTCTTGAAGTGTCATCCCGTTTCTTCCAGCAACATATAGTGCTGCTTGAATAATTGCTTTAGCTGATAACTCTTTTTGATCTGATGATTTATTATTTAGTTCTGCTTGATCTAGATCATCAACAATCTCACTGGTTTTTTCAATCGCTTCACGAACAGACTCATAGAACTTATCATTATCATCAGTTTCAAAATCAACGGTTGAGTTCCCGATATCTTCAAACGTTGGTTTTTGTTTTTTAGCTGTTAACTTATCAATTGCTTGTGAAAACTCTTTTTGATCATCCATAATCTCTTGAGTTGATAGTGGTTCAACTTCTGTTTCTTTTTTAAGGCTAAATTTCTTAGTTATCTTTTTAATCTTTGTTTTCATAATTTAATTACTCTAATTCGTTTTGTTCTTCTATATTATTTACTTCTTGATTATCTTCATCATCAAGTTTGATTAAACCAGTGTGTAGGGCTTCTAGTTTTGCTTCAGAATCATAGTCTTCTTGTTTGTCATTAATCAGATCATCAAGTTGTTGGACAATTAGATCTGCTTCATATAAGATTTGTTTTGCACTTGGTTTTTTTGCTTTTAGATCGATGATCTCATTATTTTCATCTAAAAGATTTTGAGCTTTAGCTTTGTTGAGTTTTTCTTGTTCATCAATCTTACGTTGATTGATTCTGATATTAATCTTTTCTTCTGGTGTTAACTTATGATAATCTTCTCGAGAAACATAATACTCACCATATTTCTTTTTAAGATATTCTTCACGCTGCTTGAAAAAACTTTGTTTGCGTTCTTCTTGCAGTTTTTTCATTGATTCTTTTAATTCTAGTTCATCTTGTTGTTGACGTTCAATTACTTCTTGGATAGATTCTTGGGTTTGAACAATCTTAGCTGGATCAACTAAACAAGCAGAGATTGATTCATCATCTTGTTTTTGAGAAAGATCAATCTTTTGTTCACGTACCAACATCAATAAACAAACAAAGGTAGTAACAAAATAACGAATTGTAAATTTCTTAGGATCGATCTGACTAAAGATCTCTTCTAGATCAACATAACGCTCGTATTGATCATTTAATAGTTTTTTAATAATGGCTAGAATCTCAGCTTTAACATCTTCGATTGATAATTCTTCAATTACAATCTTGTGTTCGGTAATCGTTTTAATCTTGAGTTTTTCAAAAACTCGCTCCATTGCTTTTTTAAGCTTTTTGGGATTTACATAATCTGGTAATGGAGCTTCTAGTAAATCATTACTAGTAAGTTTAAACACGTCCCAATCATCTTCTTCTTTAGCAAACAATGAGAATCTTTCTAGTTGCATCTTTTGTAAAGATGGCAATAGTTCTGAATAGCGTTTATATTCAATAATTCTTTTAACAATCCGATCTCGTTCATCATCATTATTAAGATCAATCTTATTCTCGTCTTCAAAGTTGGGAATTGATAGATCAGATTTAATTCTTAATAATTCACATGCCATATATAAATAATCTGATACTTGATCAAGATTAATAATGTTCTTATTGATATAAGCAAAGTATTGATTAGTTAATTCAAATAGATCTAATGACATGATATCCATCTTCTTATCTTTGATAAGATGTAATAATAGATCAAAAGGACCACTAAAGTGCTTAAATGATAGATTTAAGAAATCATCATTTAAGTTGATATTTAATTCTTCAATTAGATCTTCTGGTTTTTTAGTATTAGGTTTACGATTTCAATATTCAACTTTAAATGAATCATATTGTTTAGTATCTACTAAACTAAAGTCATCATAATTAACATTAACAAATAGATCACAATCATAATTGTCTTTTAGTTTGGAGATCACTAATTGATCTGCATACTTAAGACCATTTTCAATCGTCTTTTTACCACCAATAATAAAGAGATCAACAATATTAAAATCGATTAGGGCTTTTTTAAGATCTGAATATAAGAATAGTTCATTCTTATTTTTTAATTCATGCTGATGTTTTTTAGATATGATGATCTTTGCTTGATTATCTAAATTCTTATTAATCACATTATAGGTGTTATACCCCATAATGATTGGGTGGTTGGTGGTTGCATCTTTAAAGTGATTTAATTCATCAGGGATTGATCAAGGAATATTATTATTTTTAGCAATCCCATGATTGTTATCTTCACATCAGATAAGTTTGATCATAATTGTTAATTTGTTACTTAAATTTTTAACACAGATTATTTTTAATTATGATCTTGCTTTAGCTATTTTTATTTATAAAAATAATAAAACAGTTACCAAGGAGTTTGGTAACTGTTAGATGGTTTTTCTTGTTTATCTTTTATTGAATTCAGCTAATTGTTTTTGATAAGTTTGTTGAATCAACTCTTTAATGATATTAATGACGAACGTCGATTCAGATCTTGAATAATCGATTGGTTTGAACGGTTTTAAGAATTCAATGTAGATCTTATTTGTTTTAGCTTTTTTAAATCCAGGTTCTACTGGGCGATCTTTGTCAGAAATAGTTTCCATTCTTCCCTGGGTGTTAAATAAACTAAAGGGAACGATCGGACAAAAGGCTTTATAAGCTGCTTTTATTGCACCTGGTTTAAACTCACCTAATGTATGAGAGAAGATTCTTGTCCCTTCAGCAAAAACACAAACTGAAGTGTTTTTTAATAACTCAACTTCATCTAGTGTTGCTTTAGCAGCTTGTTTGATACTATTTCGATCAATAAAGATCACATCAATTAGTGACATGATCTTACCTACTGATGTTTTTTTAAGTTCTGACTTAGCAACAAAGGTAAGTTCGGTAATATCTTTGAGATGATTGGCTAATCAGATCATCACAAATGGATCGATATTTGATTTGTGATTCCCAATAAACAAAACTGGTTTTTTGGGAATCAGATCTGCGTTTTTGATTTCAATCTTTAACCCTTTAAAAAAGATGATCCGACAAGCTAAGATATAAACAGTCTTAAAGCGGTTTTCTTTGGTATAGATTGATCCATTATTCTTATAAATGCTAGCCTTAATTAAAGCAATAATATATCTAATAATGAATTCAATACCAACAAAGGGAAAGATTAAAAAACTTAATAAACGAAGAATTAGTGGCATTAAATTCTTTCAGCTACTGCCATAGCTACTAATCTTTGACCTTCGTGAGAGATTGAAAGATGTAGCTTAATCTTTTCATTTAATGCGCATTCATAAGCACCATGAATCTTACGAATTTCTAATTGAGTAAATTCATCTCAAGTCTTAAGTGCTTTGAAGATTGCTTCTTTTAGTGCTCATCTAATCGCTAAAAAGATATTTTGATTAGAATCACCAATTACTGTTCTGTATTTGTTTTGTTCGTGTTCAGTTAAAAGTTTTTTAATGAACTCTTCTGACTTCTTCATTTGGAATCTGTCAATACTTACAACATCAATACCAACACCGATAATCATATTTTCTTCCTTATTTACGAATATTTTTCTACTCTTATTATTATATAATAAACAATCAAAAATGATAAGAGTTCTTTTTATCTAGAAAGCATCCGCTTAATGATCTCAACTTCACTAAAGATTCTAGATACTAGATTTTCCATCCTACTGACTTGAGTTGAGATCCCTGATAATGACATTAGTGATTTTTCTAACTGAGTGGTTTTATTCATAAAAGCAACGCGGTCATAACCATTGTCACTCATCTCTTTGATTTGCACGCGTTGGTCCCCAATAATTTGGTTTAAGCGTTCATTATCTTGTTGTAACTTCTTAAGCGTTTGTTCATGGTGTTCAAGTCGCTTGATCTGAGTTTCATAAAACTTTAAACTATCAATTACCCGATCAAGCACTTGATCTACTTCTTGAGAATCATATTCTCCTTCATTGTTATATTTAAATGAGATCTTTTCTAATTCTCTAGAAGTAATAAAATCAATCTTTTTGTTGTTAGTAGCCATTGTTAAGTATTAAGTGTAAACTTTTGTATATTTTAGAATATCAAAAATCTTTTTATAATTAGATTGATGGAAAAAACCAGTTATTCATTTAAGAAATTAGCAAAAGAAATAGTAGATAAGTTTATAGGTAATCTTAAAACTCTTAAGGCTGATGAAGTTAAGACTAAGAATACCAAAATCTACAAACGTTTTCATTATTTAAACAAAGCGATCATTATTATTTATAAAACTAATACTGTTACGATTCAACGAGCTAAATCAGGTACTCATACTGATTTAGATCGATTTGTTAAACAGCATTGTTTTTGAAATAATGCGTCCAAAAACAATGCTGCTAATAATAAAGGAAGCAAAAATAATTCCAATAAACAAAATACAAGCAAAACTGTCACTAGTAAAGTAAGTAAAAATAACTCTAATAAGCAAAACTCAAATACAACTACCAAGAATAGTGATAGTGTAAGTAATACTAATATAGAAGACATAAGCAAACTTACAAATGTCAGTGAAACTAAAACTAGCGTTAATAATAAGAAAACTGAACTAATTAATAACCAGAACGATTTTTTAGATCAAGACACAATTGGTTGTGATGAAGTAGGAGTTGGTGAATACTTGGGACCAATCGTTACTTGTTGTGCTTTAGTTAGACATGATCAAATTGATCGTGTTAAAAAACTTGGTGTTAAAGATTCAAAAAAATTAAGTGATGAAAAGATTGTTGAGATAGCTAATGAATTGAAAAAATTCATTAAGTTCGAAATTTTTTGTTTTGATCCTAACAAAGGAACATTAGGTTACAACCAAATGCATGAACGTTTGAACAGTCTTGAAGCTGTAAAAGCTTATATGCACAATGCTGGCTTGACGATATTTAAACTTAAATATCAGACCAATAATCCGATTATCTTAGATCAGGCTGTTCAAGAGGATCGATATTACGAATACTTAGAAGGTTTTAAAGATCTATCAATAGTAAAAATTGATTTGATGGAAACAAAGTCTGAATCTAAATACTTAAGTGTGGCAACAGCTAGTATTTTAGCTAGAGCATTTTATTTAGAACTTTGTAAAGAGTTACTACATAAAATTGGTTATACAGATGATTATAAGCTGATGTTAGGCACAAGCAACGAAATCTTTGAACGAATTAAAACATACATTCAAGAAAATCCACATTTTAATTGAAAATATGCTTTCAAGGTACATATGTTGGCTAAGTTTTTAGAATCGTTATAAGATTGATTGTTCTATCAACAATTGATATCAGTTAAACTAAAATTTAATATAAAAAAACATCGGAATGAGCCTTTCATTTCGATGTTTTTTTGCATCATTAAATCTTCTTGTTAACTACCAAGAACGGTTCTAACCTCTTATTCCGTTAATTCCGTTAAGTAGCCCACCTGTTACTTGATTTGCAGTTTTTTTAGCATTTTCAACTATCATAAGAACTTGTTTTAGATCTTCTTCAGCTTTTTTTAGATCTTGTTCTGTTGATTTAGAATCATTAAGAACAGATTCAGCTGAAGCATATGCTGACACTAAAGTAGGTCTTAGAGTTGCATATACTAATCCTGAATACATCTCTAATGTTTTGTTTTTAGTATCAACTAAAGATTTTAAAGAAGCTCTAGCAGCTTCTAATGGTGATTTTGGTTTTGATTCTGAAGTTTTAGTACAGCTAGCAGCTGTTAAAACTACAAATGAACCGATACCTAATAAACTAACAAACTTTAAAATATTCTTTCTTTTCACTTAAACTAAAGTAATAATATGCATTGATCGTGCATATTATTATTCAAGGATATATAAATTTGAATAAGCAATAAATCAATAAGTAATAAATCGCTTTATTTTCTCCCAGAAACCTTGCTGGCTAGTGTTCAACGCATAAGAGCTTCTTCTTCTTCTTCTTCTTCTTCTTCTAGAAAATAAGGGTTTTGTAATTTTTGTCGTGCGGACATGCTAAAAATGTTCGTTATTTTGACAATAAAAAAAGTACAAAATATTGATAGATCGGTATTAATAGTTTTATTTAACTAACTTAGCTTCTAAACATAAATATTATCTTAAACCGGTTTTAAATCTCTATTCGTATCATTTAAATCTGTATTCTTAAATACTTAATCAATTCCTTGATCAACTTCTAAGAAAGATATTCACTTTAGTAATCTCCTTAAATAAGATCTTCTCTAATTTTCATTAGTAATAAAACAGATCTTATTGTAGTTAATAACATTATTAATAAGTTAGATTTTTGTATCTTATCTAAGATCAAAAATCTTTTTATAATTAGATTGATGTCTAATAATAGTTATTCGATTAAGAAATTATCTAAAGAAACAATTGAACAGTTTGTCAATAGTTTAAAAGTTTATGAAGTTAAGAATACTAACAACTTAATTTATAAACGCTTTAACTATTTAGATAAACTAGTTATTAGTGTTTATAAATCGAATAGCGTTTTAATTCAGTTAACAAAGTTAGCTAGTCCAACTGATCTAGATCAGTTCATTAAACAATATTGTTTTTGAGCTGATGAATCAAAAAATAAGTCTAGTGATAATAAAGCTAGTAATAGTAAGGTAAGTAAAACTTCACCTAACAAGAAAAAAACAAAATCGACAACTGATCAGAACAAGTTCTTAGAAGGCGACACGATTGGTTGTGATGAAGTTGGCGTTGGTGAATACTTAGGGCCGATCGTTACTTGTTGTGCTTTAGTTAAACAAGATCAGATTGATCTTGTTAAAAAACTAGGGGTAAAAGATTCAAAATTATTAAGCGATGAAAAGATTATTGAAATTGCTAATGAATTAAAAAAATTCATTAAATTTCAAATCTTTTGCTTTAATCCTAAAAAAGGTGCACTGGAATTTAACCAGATGTATGATCGCTTAAAAAATATTAATGCATTAAAAGCATATATGCACAATCAATGCTTAATCTTTTTTAAGCAAAAATATCAGATCAACAATCTGATCGTACTAGATCAGTTTGTTGATCCAAATAAATACTATTTGCACCTAACTAATTTTAATGTTGAACCCATTATTAAAATTAATCTAATGGAAGAAAAAGCTGAATCTAAATATCTAAGTGTAGCTGTAGCTAGTATTTTAGCTAGAGCATTTTATTTAGAACTTTGTCAAAAGTTGCTAAATAAAATAAATTATAAAGATGATTACAAAAAGATGTTAGGTGCTGATAATAAAACTTTTGAGCGAATTAAAAAGCATATTTTAGCTCATCCTAATTTTGATTGAAGAAAGTTCTTTAAGGTGTTTTTTAAACCGTTTGCTAAGTTTTTAGAGTCGTTGGAAGATTAGTTATTTTTACTTAATTTAGTAAAAGTGAATACGAATAAGAAAAACATCAGAATGATTCAGCATTCTGATGTTTTATTTTTTTAACTAACTTGGCGTTTAAATTGATTTATTTCGCTGAAGCTTCTCTATTATTAGAACCAGAGTTAACAACCGTTTCTAAAGTAAATGTTAGGTTACCTACGTATGGAGTATCATCATTATTCATACCTGATAAGATAACTTTATTTAGACCTTTTTCTAGTTTTAAAGTTTTCTTCATTGAAGTACTGCTGTCAGTTACGGTTGTTTCCCCGTTACTTAAAGTTGTTGTTTTAGTATCAAAAGTTCCAACCTTATCTCAATTCATTAGAGATGTTGCTTCAAATTGAACGGAATTATTCATATCTGTTGTCCCTGTGCCTTCAGAAGTTGAGAACTTCAGATATCTCTTTTTATTCGTATTCACACCATTAGTAGTATTATCCCCATTAAGATACGAACCACTAATGTAATATTCACCAGCTTGTGGAGCATTTACATAAATTGTAAATGTTCGCATCTGATTATTCTCGCTAGGACTTCTGTTTAAATTAGTAAACATATGCTGAGTGTCACTCATTGGAAAACGTTCTTGAATCCCTCCAATTAACCCAACAAAATAGGTAGGATTTGATATTGGCATATCATTCTTCATATCTGAACTAGGTAATTGATAAAAGATCATACTATAGTTAGTACCTAAACTATAACCTTTTAATAAATCAACTATAATTGTTGATTTATTATCTTCTTTAGTAGAACTACTTCCAAATAGATCATCATAGATCTTATTTTTATTATCTTCACTATCAGATGAAGTTAAATACATGTTACCAATCATTGGAGCTACTTTAGACATAGCATCACCTTCTTGGGTAGGAACACTAAATTCAATTGTATTTAGACCAAACTTTAGATTTGATAATTGGATTTTAGCTACTTTGATGTCACCAACTGTTGGGGTATCGATCATTGTAGGAGTTGGAGAGGTTTCTTTAGCAGGAGTTTTTGAAGAAGGAGAAACTTCAGACTCTTCTGCATCAGGTTCAGCTTGAGCTGCTGGAGCAACTGTTGAAGTCTGAGATGAAGGAGTTACTGTTGTTGCTGTATTTTCTGTTTTAAAATCAATAGCTTTAACATCTTGATCATTTAATTTATATTGAAGCGCTACACTATCACCAGTTCTAACTAACTTATATGGGAAATATAAATAAGCTGTTGATGAAGCTCCAAAATATCTAAAACTTAAAGTATATTTAGCACCTGTTCCACTTAAGTTATAGATTCATGATACATCTGTTGGATATGGTGTAGCTTTTTCACCTTCAGCAGGTTCAGATAATTTTAAAGGTGTAGTATTATTTGTTCAAACTTTTCTTTGTGCAAAACTTCAGTTAGGTCTAGCTGTGGTGCTATTAGAATTTTGAGAATCTTGAGTGCCAGCAGTAGTAGCACTATTAGGATTAGTACCAACATCAACACTGTAACCAACAAAGCTGTAGTTACCAGGTTGCTCCATATTATTATCAGTAACGCCCATTAACTGATCTTTAACTAAAGCTTGTTTAACGAATTTATTAGCAAAATTATCAGCATTTGTTTTTCATGCATCATTTCTCATGATTGCATTACTAAGATCTTTATTAAGATCAGTTACATTCTTAACTTCAGGTATACTTCCCATAAGTGGATCTAAAGTAGGTGTAACAATCTCTTTAGCCTTAGTATATAAGTTATTAAGATTAGTTCTAATGGCTGAATAATTTTCAGCCATTAGACCATCTAAAAGAGATTTTTCTTGTTCCAATGCTTTCTTTAAACCATTATATTGATTTACTAATTCACTATTAGTAGTATCAAAATCTGTTTTAGCTTTAGATGCAGCTGAAATAGCTGAATCTAATTTTGTTTTAGCATCCTTAAGCTCTTGAGTTGTCGAACTAGAATTAGCTAGAACAACTTGAGCTGCATTATATGCTTTTACTAAAGTATCTTGGATCTTTGCATAATCAACATACATCTGAGTATTTAGATTTTTAGAATCAATTAATGTTGATAATGCAGTTTTAGCAGCTGCTAGTTCTGTAGCAGCTGGATCCATCATCGCTGATCCACCAGGTTGTGTTCTAGAACTAGGGTTTTGTGTTGGGTTAGTTGCTTGAGAACAACTTGCAGCTGCCAACATTACAAATGAACCAATACCTAATAAACTAACAAACTTTAATATGTTTTTTCTTTTCACTTAAAGTTAAACTTGATGATTTACTTAAATTTGATTTTCACCAAGAACAGATATATAAAGTTCAATAAGTAATAAATCAAGTTTATTTTCAGCTAGTTGGTTGATTCTATACCCTTGAACATCTAAGGTCTTCTTCTTCTTCTTCTTCTTCTTCTTCTAGAAAATAAGGGTTTTGAATTATTTAGATTGTCTATCCATCGCAAGATATATATATTTATTAAAAATATAAAAAAACCAGAATCTATTATAGATTCCGGTACTAATAATTTTATTTAACTAACTTAGCATTTTATTCAAATATAAACATATATTGGATTAATCATTAATTTGCTTTATCAGCTTCTACTTTAGAAACACTATCTGTTGAATTCATTAAAGTAAATGTAAGATTACCAATAAAAGGAGTAAATCCAGATGGTCTACCAAGAACTATTTTATTAATACCTTTCTTAAGGTGTAATGTTTTGTTCATGTTCATCGTATTATGACCACCTGTTGTACTCATCGTACCAACCATAGTAGTTTCTTCTTTTGTATTAAAGTTTAGTAATGAATTAAAAAATCCTGTTCCTGTTACATTAATTGTTACAGATTTAGAAGAGTCAGAAACATCATTTTCTGTAGTAAAATATAACGATCTTGATTGGTTTGCATTTGCATACGACCCACTAATATAATAATTACCATCTTGTGGAGCATTCACATAAATAATTAATGTTCTGTTTTGTCTAACTGCATTAGGAGTTATAGTTGTGTTATTTCTTGCAGAATTACCTCCATTGTTAACACCTACTTCCATAGTTTCATTACGAGATTGAGCACCACCTATTAATCCAACTAAATATACAGGAGTTTTATCTGTATTTAAATTCGTATATTGACGAATATACGTATCATAACTAGCAGCAAGACTATAACCTTTTAATAGATCAACTGTAACAGAAGTTTGTTCATTTTCTTTGTTAATAGTATTTCCAAAGATATCAGCATAAATTTTTTCTTTATTAGTTTCTTGATCAGATGTAGTTATATACATGTTTCCGATCATTGGAGCTACTTTATCCATTTGATCTGAACTGGTCGGAAGACTGAATTCAACTGTGTTAAGACCAAACTTTAAACCTGTTAATTCAACTTTAGCTACTTTAATATCATTTAGTGTTGGAGCTTCGTTCATTGTAGTCTTAGTAGGTGTTTCTTTAGTTTCAGCACTTTCTCCAGTTGATGATGAATCTTCTTCTTTCTTTTCTTCATCTTCTACTAATCTAACAGTACTTGAAGATTGAAGAGCTTCGGGTTGAGATGTAGCAGTTGCAACCGTAGTAGTCGTCTTAAAATCAACATTTTTCACTTCTCCTTCATTAACTTTATATTGAAGAGCTACTTTACCACTATCCATACTATTAACTAACTTATAAGGGAAATATAAGAAAGCTTTTTCAGATACTCCAAAATTACGGAATTTTAATGTATATTTAGCTCCCTCACCAGCTAAACTATAAATTCATGAAACATCTGATAAAGGTTTAGAATTTTTTGCATTATTAGGTATAGCAGTTATATTAGGTCCACTATTAGGTGCTGTTCAAACTACTCTTTGTGCAAAGTTTCAGTTAGGAAACTTGTTTTGGCTTGTATTATTACTATCTTGATTATTGCCTTGATTGGTATTGTTACTATCTTGATTATTGCCTTGATTAGTATTGTTACTATCTTGATTGTTTCCCTGATTAGCATTATTCGTAGTATTAGCTTGAGTCGTATTTAAATCAACACTATAACCAACAAAACTATAGATACCTGGTTGATCTTGATAAGTCTTATCTTTTCCAGGTGTTAAATCATTTTTGACTAAGACTTGTTTAACAAAACTATTAACTAAATTATCAGCATTTCGTTTTCATGCATCATTTCTCATGACTGCATTAGCAAGTGGTTCACTAATACCCATAACAGCGCTAGCTTCAGGAATACTACCTGTGAGCGGATCTAAAGTAGCCATAACAATAGGCTTAGCTTTTCCATATAATTCAACGAGATTATTCTTAATTGCTGAATAATTTGGTTCTTTAACAGAATCTAAAATTGTTTCTTCGACTTTTAGTGATTCTTTTAAACTGTTGTACGCAGTTACTAATGCACTATTTTTTGTATCGAAATCTTTTTTAGCCATATCTGCATTAGCAATAGCGGATTGTAATTTGGTTCTAGCTTCATTAAGATTTTGTGTTGTTGAAGAAGAATTACTAAGAACGGTTTTAGCAGCAAGAAATGCATTTTTCAAATTATCTTGAATTTTTGCATAATCAGCATAAAGACCAGTGTTTTGAGTCTCTGAGTCTACTAATGACATTAAAGCAGTTTTAGCAGCTGCTAATTCTTGAGCGGGAGTAAGTGGAGCTGGAGTTGGAGTTGTTGGTGTTGCTGGGGTTGATTTTGAATTTGGATTTTGATTAGCATTAATAGCTCGACTACAACTAGCAGCTGCTAACATTACAAATGAACCAATACCTAATAAACTAACAAACTTTAATATGTTTTTTCTCTTCACTTAAAGTAAGACTTGATTAAATTGTTTAAAATACATCTTAATCAAAGACGAATATATAAAGTTCAATAAGTAATAAATCAGGTTGATTTTCACCGATGTAGCCAGAACACTGAACGTTTAAGAACTTCTTCTTCTTCTTCTTCTTCTTCTTCTTCTTCTTCTAGAAAATAAGGGTTTTGAATAATTTCAATAGTTGATCCATCACAGATTTATATATTATTAAAAAATACCAGAACCTATTATAGATTCTGGTGCTAATAATTTTATTTAACTAACTCAGCGTTTAAACATAAATGTTATTTTTAAAAAATAAATCGAAACATTTATATTCTTGACCATTTTCTTAAGAATCTTGCTGACTGTTTTCATTCAATCTGTTAGCAGTTTGATTCATTAACGTGAATGTTAAGTTACCTATAAATGGTGTGTCTCCTCTTGCGATACTTGAAACCCCACTAACAATAATTTTATTTAAACCTTGTTTTAAGTTTATAGCTCTTTGCATTTCTGTTCCTGTAGTTCCATTTTGAATCATGGTATCGTTTTTACTGGTATCAAAACTTCCTAATGTTTCTCAATTATTTTGTTTTAAATCAGTTATTGTTACTTCACTCATCATGTTATTAGTTGTTTGAGTTGAGAATTTTAAAGCTCTTGGCATATTCATGGTTCCTTGTAAATATTGACCGCTAATGTAATAATTACCATCTTGTGGAGCGTTTACATAAATTGTAAAGGTTCTTTTGATACCATCTATGTTGGGGCTTGGTCTGTTATTTTCTAGCGTTGATTGTCTGATACGATTAGTACCACCAAAACGAGGTTGATTACCACCAATTAAACCAACTAAATAAACAGGGGTTTTATCATCTGTTAAATTTGTAAATTGACGAACATACATATTGTAGCTAGTAGCAAGACTATAACCTTTCAGTAGATCTACTGTAACAGCTGTTTTACTAGCTTCTTTTGATGTTGTATTTCCAAAAATACTGTCGTAAATTAGCTTTCTATTAGCTTCATTATCAGATGAAGTTATGTACATATTCCCAATCATTGGTGCAACCTTCATCATATTTTCGCCCATTCCTTGCGGAACACTAAATTCAATCGTATTTAAATTGAATTTAAGATTAGATAAAGCAATTTTAGCAATCTTAATATCAGAAACAGTAGGTGCTTCGTTTATTATAGTGGTTGAAGGTGTTGTTGGACTATCAGTCGTTTCTGAATGTTCACCAGTTTCTTCTGGTTTTTGTTTTTTAGAACCTTCTGTTTCGATCGATGATCCATAGCCAGTAGATTCAGATTGAGTTACCTTTTTAAAATCAATAGTTTTTGCTTCTTCGCCGTTCAACTTATATTGCAATGCAACATTACTTTTATCAGAATCTTTAACTAACTTATACGGGAAATACAAGTATGCTGTTGGTGATGCTCCAAAATAACGGAAACTTAATGTGTATTTTGCATCAACATTGTTTAAATTGTAAATTCAAGAAACATTCGTTAAAGGTGAAGAGTTTTCTCCAGTATTAGTAATTGGAAGAGTAGTAGTATTACTATCTTCAGCTGCTCAAACCGTTCTTTGCGCAAAGTCAAAATTAACATTATCTACATCAACACTATACCCTACAAAACTTCAATTTCCTGGATGCACTTTACTATTAGATTCACTTACACCAGTAATGTCTTTTTTAAGAATAGATTGATTGATGAAACTATTAACTAAATTATCTGCATTTCGTTTCCACATTACATTTCTAGAAATTGCAGCAGTAAGATTTTGGTTAATTGTCATTACGTTTTCAACATTAAGAGCGCTGTCAGTAATTGGGATTAAAGTAGTTTCAACAATAGTTTTAGCTTGATTGTATAAGTTGACGAAATTAGTTTTAAGCGCTGCATAATTTGGTTCTGATACAGAATCTAAATTGGTTTTCTGATTTTTTAACGCCTCTTTTAGAGCATTATATGCAGTTACTAAATCAACATTCTTTTCGTCAAAATCAGTTTTCTCTTTATTAGCATTAGAAATAGCAGATTCTAATGTTGATTTGGCATCTTTAAGACTTTGAGTTGTTGAATCAGATTTATCAACAGTTGCTCTAGCAACAGCGAACGCATTTTTCAAAGTATCTTGAATTTTCGCATAATCTGCATAAAGTGCAGTATTTTCATTTTCAGTATCAACTAATGTTGATAATTGATTTCTAGCTGATCTTAATTCTGTATCAACTGCATTCGTCATGTCTTGGTTGATATTAGTATTATCATTACCACTAGGCATGTCCATCATTGCTGACCCACCAAGTTCTGTTCTAGAACTAGGATTTTGTGTTGGACTAGCTGCTTGACTACAACTAGCAGCAGCTAACATTACAAATGAACCAATACCTAATAAACTAACAAACTTGAATATATTTTTTCTCTTCACTTAAAGTTAAACTTAATTAAGTTATTTAATACAAATCTTAATCAAGAACGAATATATAAAGTTCAATAAGTAATAAATCGGATTGATTTTCACCGATCTCACCAAATCACAAAGTGTCTAAGGTCTTCTTCTTCTTCTTCTTCTTCTTCTTCTTCTTCTTCTTCTTCTTCTTCTAGAAAATAAGGGTTTTGAATAATTTAGATTCACAACCCATCACAGGAATACATTTTTATTAAGAAAATAAAAAATCAGAACCTTTTATAGATTCTGATACTAATAATTTCTGGTGCTAATAATTTTATTTAACTAACTTAGCGTTTTATTTAAATACAACATTTATTGGATTTATCATTAATTTTCCTTATCAGCACCTTTCACTTGAGGTTGATTAACTGATGCATTCATCAATGTAAAAGTTAAATTACCAATGAAAGGAGTGTTTTCTCTTTCTACTCCACTAATAATAATTTTGTTGAGACCTTTTTGAAGCATCAAGGTTTTATTCATTTCATTGTTTGGAGTAATCATAGTATTTGAATCACTTGTATCAAACTTATCTAACGAAGTGAAATTTTCTTTTGCTTGGACTTGAATTGTTACAGAGTTGCTAGACATGTTTGTTGTTGCAAATTTTAAGGATCTCATTTGAGTCTTAGACGAAATGTAAGATCCACTGATATAGTAATTACCAGTTTCTGGAGCATTCACATAAACTGACAACGTACTAGTTTCAGCAAATGAAGAAGGAGTGCTTTGTTTATTTGTTAAGCTCTCTATTTTAGTCTTATTATTTGTAGTGAAGCGAGGAGTAGTACCACCAATCAATCCAACTAGATATACGGGGTTTTCAGTTTTCAAATTCGTAAATTGGCGAATATATGTATTGAAGTTAGCAGCAAGACTATAACCTTTTAGTAGATCAACAGTAACAGTAGATGGACTAGTTTCTTGGTTGTAACTGTTACCAAATAGATCTGCATAGATTTTATCTTCATTAGCTTCATCATCAGATGAAGTAATATACATGTTACCGATCATTGGAGCAACTTTAGAAGGCTGATTATCTCCAGTTTGTGTTGGAACTCTGAATTCAACAGTGTTAATACCAAACTTTAAATCTGTTAATTGAATTTTAGCAATCTTAATATCACCAACTGTTGGGGTTGCAATTCTGATAGTAGTTTCAGGCATAGCTTTATCAGCACTAGCTTCTTCTGGAGTTTGAGGTGATCCAGTTTGTGCATCAGACATTACTGCACGTTCTGCACCAACTGTACCTGATTGCTCACTTGCCGTTCCAAATTCAATAACTTTCTCTTCTCCATCATTTAATTTATATTGAAGAGCTACTTGATCATTACTATTAACTAACTTATAAGGGAAATATAAATAAGCTTTATTAGAAACTCCAAAATAAGGAAAGCTTAATTTATATTTAGCTTCAGGACCAGTTAAACTATAAATTCATGAAACAGATGATAAGGGAGTAGAGTTTTCTGCATTGTTAGGTATAGCTGTTACAGTAGCTCCACTATCTGGAGCAGTTCAAACTACTCTTTGAGCAAAGTTTCAGTTAGGAGTAACGTTCATATTAGAAGAAGTTGAACCTGTTGTTAACTGATCTGTTCCAATATCAACACTATAACCTACAAAACTATAGTTACCTGGTTGTGGCATAGTGTTTGATTGATTAGTTCCTGCAGTTAGATCTTTTTGAACTAAAGTTCTTTTAACAAAACTATTTACTAAATTATCTGCATTAATTTTTCACATCTCATTTCTTGTAATTGCATTAGAAAGAGGTTCACTAACTGCAGTGACGCTTGTAAGTACAGGACTATTTCCTTCAATAGGAATTAAAGTAGATAGAACGATTGGTTTAGCTTTCTCATATAGTCCTTTAAGATTATCTTCGATCGCTTTATAATTTGCGTTTGCTGCTAAAGAATCTAACATAGTTTTTTCATCTTTTAATGCATCTTTAAGAATAGTATATGCAGCTACTAATTTATCGTTTTTAGTATCAAAATCAGTTTTCTCTTTTTCGGCATTAGAAATAGCAGATTCTAATGTTGCTTTAGCATCTTTAAGACTTTGTGTTGTTGAATCAGACTTACCTACAACTGCTCTAGCAACACCAAATGCTTCTTTCAAAGTCTTTTGAATCTTTGCATAATCTGCATAAAGTTCAGTAGTTTTAGACTCAGAATCAACTAAGGTTGAGAAAGAAGCTCTAACAACACTTAATTCTCTAGCAGCAGGATCCATCATTGTTTCTGTACTACTTGGATTAGCGTTTCCATCATTTGGAGTAGCAGATCTTGGATTTTGTGTTGGATTAGCAGCTTGAGAACAACTAGCAGCTGCTAACATTACAATCGAACCAATACCTAATAAACTAACAAACTTTAATATGTTTTTTCTCTTCATTAGAGCTTAACTTGATGAATTTATTTAAAATGAACATTCATCAAGAATCAGTATATAAAGTTCAATAAGTAATAAATCGGATTGATTTTCATCTAGAGAGTTAGTTAATAACCCTTGAACGTATAGGAGCTTCTTCTTCCTCTTCTTCTTCTTCTTCTTCTTCTTCTTCTTCTAGAAATAAAGGATTTTGTTTAATTTTGATTTACAACCCATAGCAATGTACACGTTATTTATCAAGAAAATAAAAAAACCAGAACCTTTTATAGATTCTGGTACTAATAATTTTTAGTTAACTAACTTAGCACTTAAATGAAAAGATGTTCATTAGATATGATTCGAATCAAATGCATATATTATTTTGAATTATTCTTTTATTGTCCTTGTTGAACATTGTTGTCAGCTGATGGATTATTTGTCGCATTCATCAATGTAAACGTTAGATTACCTAGAAATGGTGCATCACCCGCTGCAACACCTGGAACCCCATTAATAGTAATTTTGTTTAATCCTTGTTTTAAAGTAATAGTTTTTTGCATTTGTGAATTTGAACCATTCATAACAGTTGTAGTACTCATCTTAGTATCAAAACTGCCTAACGTGTTTCAATCTTTAGATTTCAAACCAGTTACTGTAACTTCACTTGTACTACTGCCTGTACCTATCGTTCCAGTTGAGAGTTTTAGATTTCTTGCGGTCATCGAACCATTTAAATATTGACCACTAATATAATAACTTCCATCTTGTGGAGCATTTACATAAACTGTAAATGTTCTACTAATATTAGTTTGATTAGGATTGGTCATATTATTTGGAAATTGTGATTGTCTGTTTTGAGTATTACCACTAAAACGAGGTTGTTGACCCCCAATTAATCCAACTAAATAAATAGGTTTATTATCAGTATCTAAATGCATAAATTGACGAATATATGTATTAGAACTAGTAGCTAGACTATATCCTTTTAATAGATCAACTGTAACAGATGATTGACTATCTTTTTGTGATTGAATGTTACCAAAAATACTATCATAAATTAGTTTTTTGTTTGTTTCATCATCAGATGAAGTTATGTACATATTACCAATCATAGGTGCAACTTTCATCATAGTTTCACCATTCATCTCTGGAACACTAAATTCAATCGTATTTAAATTGAATTTCAAATTAGATAAAGCGATTTTAGCAATCTTAATATCAGAAACTGTTGGAGCTTCAATCATCGAAGCAGTTACAGGCATTGCAGGATTAGCAGCACCTTCTGAAGAACCATCAGCTTCCTTTTCTTCTTCCTTCTCTTTAGATTCTTCTTCACCACCACCAGTAGATTGAGCACCAGCTGCCTGTTTAAAATCAATAGCTTTTGCTTCTCCACCATTCAACTTATATTGCAATGCAACATTACTTGCATCATCATTTTTAACTAACTTATAAGGGAAATATAAATAAGCTGTTGGTGAAGCTCCAAAATATCTAAAACTTAATGTATATTTAGCTCCAGCATTATTTAAGTTATAGATTCAAGAAACATCACTTAAAGGAATAGAGTTTTCTTCAGTAGTAGTTATAGGAGTTACTGTAGGATTACTATCAGGTGCAGTTCAAACTACTCTTTGAGCAAATGCTCAGTTAACATTAGGTACATCAACACTATAACCTACAAAGCTGTAGTTACCTGGTTGAACCATATCATTAGTATTAGTTACTCCAGTTAGATCTTTTTTAAGTAGAGTTTGTTTAACAAAACTTTTAACTAAATTGTCAGCGTTTTGTTTTCATGGAGTGTTTCTTGCAATTGCAGTAGCTAAAGGCATGCTAACTTCTTTAACTTTATTAAGTTCAGGAGAACTTCCTTCAACAGGAATTAAAGTAGCATGAACAATTGGTTTAGCTAATGTATATAACTTAACAATATTATCTTTAATAGCTTCATAATTTTCTTCTTTTACAGTATCTAATATAGTTGCTTCTTCTGCTAATGATTTTTTAAGAGAATTATATTCAGTAACTAAATCAGTATTAGCTGCATCAAAATCAGTTTTAGTTTTTTCAGCAGTTGCAATAGCTTCATCTAAAGTTGATTTAGCATCTTTAAGACTTTGTGCTGTTGAATCAGTTTTACCAAGAACTGCTTTAGCAGTAGTAAATGCATTCTTCAAAGTAACTTGAATTTTTGCATAGTCTGCATAAAGCGCAGTATTTTCAGCTTCAGAATCAACTAGTGTTGTTAATTGGTTTCTAGCTGATCTTAATTCTTGATCAGCATTATTCATCATGCCTTGGTTACTATTTGTATTAGCATTGCTACCAGACATGCCCATCATTGTGCCGCCAGGTTCAGTTCTAGAACTTGGGTTTTGTGTTGGACTAGATGCTTGAGAACAACTAGCAGCAGCTAACATCACAAATGAACCAATACCTAATAAACTAATAAACTTTAGAATGTTTTTTCTTTTCACTTAAAGTTAAACTTGATGAATCTATTTAAACATCAACCTTCATCAAGAACGAATATATAAAGTTCAATAAGTAATAAATCGGTTTGATTTTGACTTAGAGTGTTAGTTCATAACCCCTGAACATATAGGAGCTTCTTCTTCTTCTTCTTCTTCTATAAATAAAGGGTATTGCTCATTTCATAGAGAAGAACATTACTAAAACTTGCTTAATTATATAAAAAAAACACCAGAACTATTAATTCTGGTGCCAATAATTTTTCACAACTAATTCGTTCTTAGTTTTTTATTTCAACAATTAATACTTGTCTATTACATTAAGAATTTATCAAGATAAATCTTCCATTACCTAAATTTGGAGCGTTCCACTATCTTGAGCATCAAGAGTTACAATAATCATACTTAATCTTTCTACTAAGGTTATGTCTTTCTAGTAGTAGTATTAGTTATAACTTAGTAGCTTCTGTTGTTGTAGAAATATCAAAAGTTTTTGTCCTAAATAAATTACTTGTTACTATTTGTTTTGTAGCTACATTATTAGATAAAAATTTCGATAAAACAATTAAAAAAACGTTCAACAGTTCTAATTTATTGATATAAGTTATCAAGATTATTTCTGATAGCTAAAAACTTATCAAAACCTTAGTTGTTGGAAATGATATTTTTATGTAACGCTATTCTTAAAACTTTATGTGTAGTTAACTAATTTTACAACCCTCTAACCAGACCAAAACTACTAGATCTAGCTCATTTAGCATTAACAATAATAAAATCTAGTCCTGTTTAGTATCCTTAATTATTTGTAAAGATGCATCTGGATTGTCAAGAACAATTCTAGTTTCATAATACCCATCGTAATAAAGATAAATGAATCACAGACAGTTCTGTGACATATCAACAATTTCAGTTACAGAATCAACCGATGTTTTAAATCATTTCTAGCAGTATCTAGTTTTAAAACATCTGGTTTGCTCATCTCTTCATCACTCAAGTTACAAATCAATAACAACACTTAATTTTTTTATTATTAGCTACTTTTATTATTTTCTAACGTCGCAATAATTTGTTGTGCAATCGCTTTTATCACAGGTACACAAACAGAATTCCCAAATTGTTTGTATGCTTGAGTATCACTGACTGGGATAATGTAATTTTCAGGAAAACCTTGAAGTCTTGCTGCTTCTCTAGGAGTAATCTTGCGAGGATTTTTATTGTGTTGTTCAATTAAGATTTCACTACCGTCTTTATAATATCTAGCTGATAGCGTATTGGTATATTGACTATCCTTATTAAATAAAGAATATCCAAAACCATTGCCATTTTTATGATGCTGGATCTTTCTACGTTGATGTCCTAGTCATAAAGTATCAGAAATTGTATATTTATCACTTACATCATTTTCTAAAATTGATCCAACATTTGTTGTGTATTTAGTTGGAGTGGGCATAACAAAAGAGTTATAGTTAGGCACTTGTTTCTTATCAAAACCAACGATATAAATTCGTTCTCGATTTTGAGGGAAATTAAAGTCCCTAGCTTTAAAAAGTTGATATTCAACATAATAACCTAGTTGTGATAGCGTATCAATGATCGTTTTAAAAGTCTTACCTTTGTTGTGCGAAACTAAATTACGAACATTTTCTAATAGAAATGCTTTAGGTCTTTTATCATTTAAAATCCTTGCTATTTCAAAAAATAAAGTTCCTCTAGTATCTTCAAAACCCAACTTTTTACCGGCTTGACTAAAAGCTTGACAAGGAAAACCTCCCACTAATATATCATGGTTGGGTATACAACTAGAGTCTATTTTAGTGATATCCCCTGCTGGTATTTCACCAAAATTTGCTTTGTATGTTTTACAAGCAAATTTATCGATTTCACTTGAAAATATACAAGCAACTTTATTAGTTAGATGAAATCCTAATCTAGTACCACCAATTCCAGCAAACAAATCGATCATTCTATATGGTGCATTGCTTTTATTTGCAAATGGTATCTTTTCAGGGAAATTTAATATCGCTTCAAGCTCTAGTTTCGAGGGGTTGCTTTCTCCTTTTTCTCAACGTCTTATAGTTCTATCACCATATTTAGGTAGTCCGATTGCATCCGCAAGTTCTTTTTGAGTCATGTTTAATCGTTTTCTCTTTTCTCTTATAAGAGAAGAACTGTTAGAAGTTGTAAAATTAATTATATTTAACTTTGACATATTTATATCTCACACCTAATGCTTTGTGATAAATAAAGGATAAATTGTCCTCTTATTAACATTTATTATAAAAATATATAATATACAAAAAGTCACTACTAAGCACCTAAGACCTCTTCTTCTTTTTTGCTTCTTATAAGGATTTTGCTTACCCTTCTTGCCCCAAACAACTCAAAGCATAATTATTTACATAAAAAACACCAGAACTATTAATTCTGGTATTAATTTTTTTAACTATCTTCAAGACTTGTTCTAATTAATCAAACTAATCTTAATTCTATAAACTAGACAACCCGTCCATCTTCACATCTTGTTTAGCTTCAGCAGAAGCTACAAACAACGGTAAAGAATGACAGTTCATATTCTTAGCTTTAACTGAGATTGGAAAACTTACAATATCTTGGTTAAAGTCAGTTACTTTAGTATTATACAGTCTTCTACTAGCAGATAGTTCTGCTTCAATATACTGACTACTACTCATTAATTCAGCCACGATTGAAGATGACTTTAAATTAGGGTAGTTTTCAAAATGAACGTTGATATCTCTTGAGATTGAATTAATCAGATTTTCTGTATCATTCATCTTATCAACATCAGTTGAACTATTTGGTAATGAACGAAGTTTGGTAATGTTTTCTAAAGTATTTTTTTCAAACTTCATATAAGCTTTAGTTTGTTCTAATAGCTTTAATAAAGTATCTTTTCTTTTAACTAGATTGACATCAATTCCACTAGCAGCTTGATTGATCTCAGTTTGTTTAGTTCTTAAGCGATTACCTCATTGGTATCATTTTACTGTTAAAATGATGCCCCCAATGATCGTTAATCAAGCTAAGATAAATAAGATTCATCACAAGGCTATATCACCTGATGATGCTTGAGCTTTATACGTGGTATTATCCACGTTAGGATTAAAAGCTTCATTGTTTTGTTTTGTTGGATCTACTAACATATATGATTAATTTTCAAGTTGATTTAATTCTAATAAATTGTTTTTTAATTTTTTAATTGAGTTGAAAAATTCAGGTAAAGCTAAATCATTAGCTTGAGTACTATTAACAAAGATGAAGTACCCATCATCATTAGCTTGGACATGGATTTTATCCGTACAGTTATTCTGCAACTGATTCAAGATATCCAAATAAGCTACCTGATTTGGATCAAGCAGTACTTGATAAGGGTTTTGCATCTCAATACTGGTGTTAGGATGAAGATTGATCTTATCAAGATTAGATATTGGAATATTAGCTTTATGAGCTAATTCAAAGAACCCATTAGATTTTTTCTTACTAATAATGAAGTTGTTCTTATTAGTTCGATCTTTAGCTAAATAAAATACAGTCTTGTCTTCTTCTATTGGATAGTACCTTGTATAAGGTACTGGGATTGTTTGAGTACCCACATGAACCCCAGTTACTAGTACTAGATCAACTTCTTCTTGAGCTCCATATGACTTGTGAGCTAAATCATATCTTAAGAATTGATTATCGCGATCAAGTCGGTTGATTTCAAATCAAGCTTTTTTAGCTTGATCATATTGATTAAAGTTAATTAACCCTTCATAATACACTTTAGCTAATAAATAGCTATTACTTGGTTTATCTTTACTTGAGATATGATCTTCAAAATTACCTGAATTAGCAATCTTATAATTCCCATCTGAAGAATATCATTCACGATTAATCGCAGGTGATAATAAGAATGGGGTTACTTGTTCAGCAAAATCATAAAGGTAGTATTTAGCTACCATCTTAAAGATATCAACTAATTGATCTACTGTTTGTTTTTGATAAGCAACTAAATGTTTAAGATTGAACTCATTGATATTATAAGCGACATTAATATCTCAAGAACTGTATTGAGTTAGTGGACTGACTACAGTATTCTTCTTAACTTTTTTAGGAAGTGTTGTTAGTCCATCTAACTCATAATCAACATCAACATAATCATTGATTAAGAATCTACCAGTTTTAGTAAGATTAAACTTATGGTTTAATTCATCAGCTCACTTTAAGTAATCTTCTTGAGCTTTGATCGTAAAGAACTCTAGTAATTCAGTATTAATCTGATTATCATCGTTCGTTATTCTTAGTTTTTTTGAAAACTCTTTGTTTTCAAAATTGATGAAGTTTTTTATCTTAGTTTTATCAGTTTTAGTTTTTACATTAGTTGTAAAACTAAACCCTGGTTTGAAGTTGGTTTTTAAGATTTGGAAATGTCGGTCTTCTAAAAACGGGGTCGGTTCTTCATGATAAGCAACTAGTGTTTCATATTTTGTTACTGTTCTAGTACGAATAGCTCCATCTGATGTTGTGTATGTTTCAATATCTCTATAAGGAAATCGAACTGCATTTGAAGTTACTATAGGTCTTATTTCTTCATAAGTAGCTACACAATCTGTAATCTCAGTATTTTTATATTTGAAGTTAGCAGCACTGTGAAGAACAGTAAAATCGTTCATACAACTACTAATGAATTGATAAGTCTCTTGAGAACAATAATTACCATATCCTAGATTAAGTTTATTGGCAATAAACTTAATCATCTCATTAAAGTTTAGACGTGAAGCGAATTGAAGAGATAAGCCATGACTAGTAGTTCAGATTTGCTCTAATTCGTTTTTTCTTTGGTTTTCATAAGCGTCATACTCATTAATAATCTTTTTATTTTTTAAAAGGATTGGAATCAGTGCTAATCCAAAGATTAGAAAACACGAGATGATGATGAAAACATTTGCAACTTTACGACCCAAAATCTTTTGGGTCTTATAAAGGTTTTTAATGTTTGTTTCAATGATCTTAGATTCATCTACTAATACTTGTTGTTGCTTTAATGGTTGATGATTTTCATTAATGATCAGTTTAATGTAATCATCAAGTAAAGGATCAACTGAATCAACCACTTTTTGATAAAAGTTGTTGATTGGATCAACACTTACATCAGCAAAACTTAGATGATATTTATTATCTTCTGTTTGTTGATCGTTGTTATTAGTGTAGTTACTGAAAGCACTAGGAATTGGAAGTAATGAAATCGTAGATGGATCTAATAATTTTTTAATGCTTAGTGCAGCTCTTTCATCTAGTGCATGGATATCATTAGTTGTTGATTGTTGTTTTGATTTTGATGCAACTTTAGGGTCTTGAGGTTTTGGTTCAACATTTGAAACCAGAGCATTTGATTCCGTTTTTTGATCCTGAACATTTGATTCATCTTTTGAATTTTCAACATTAGTTGAACTAGTACTTACTTCTTCTTTAGAATCAATATTTTGATCTTCAACTTTGTTTTCAGTTTCTAGATCTTCTAAATTCTCTTCATCTTGTAGTTGATCTTTTTGAACTTGTTCACTATCAACAAGAACATCACTCTGTTCTTCTTGTTCTTCTTCGTCAACTATATCATTCTGATTAGAATCATTATTTGTTTGCTGATCCATGTTATCTTCAACTATCTGATCTTCAACTACATGATCCTGCTCTTCTTTTGATTCAACTTCTTGAATCTGAGAATCAGCTGTACTAGCTTCTACTTCATCTTCATATTGAGGCGCACTAATTACTACTTGATCTTCAGATAGAGGTGCACTAACTTCTACTTGACCTTCAGAATCATTTTCACTAGCTTCTACTTCGTTTTCAGAACCATTTGCTTGATCTTCTGCTTGCTCTTCAGAACCAGATGCATTAACTTCTAAGTCGTCTTCAGAATCATTTTCTTGATCTTCAGAATTCTTTTCACTAGCTTCTATTTCTTCTTTAGAATTAGCTTCTTGAACTATTACTTGATTTTCAGTTTCTGAATCTTCTGCTTCCTCTTTAGAATTAACTTCTTGATCTTCTACTTTCTCCTCCGCTTCAGAACTTTTCGCGCTATTCTCAGCCTCTTTAACCGGTTTACTCTCAACAGTCTTATTCTTCTTATTTTCTAATCGCTTTACTAAAGCGTTCTCAAGCAAGCTCATGTATACTAGATAATAATCATAAGTATAATCAAACTTTTCATCATCAAGCAATTGATGATGAGCTTTTTTGTCTTCTTCTATTTGATCTGAATAATAATTATCTAAAGCCAACTTCTTTTTTGGTGCATTTTCAGTTTCAACTTCTTTATTCATATCTGTAATTATCTTATCGACAGTATTGATATAATTTTAACTTAATAAAAATACCCTTCTTATAGTTCTTAACTCTTCACCACTTCTCTTAAATAGCTTGCTAAATAAGAACCCTGAATTGATTCTCAAAGCGGAATGACAATATTTTCATTATTATTAATCCCATTAATATATTGACTAAAGGTTTGATTTTTACCTACATCATCTCCAATCACAACATAAGTTGAACCATATAATTTACTAGTACTATCATAAGTACTATACTTATAAATCCCTTTTTTATCTAGATAATCAAGTCGATTACTATTATTAGATAGATTAATGTTGTTATTATCTATAGATAGATCACTATAAGCGTTGTTTCTATAAATCGTTTTATTATTATCACTAAAGTTTTGATCGATCCCTTTAGGAGAGATCACCCCTTTAGCAATAAAACCATTACCTACTTGGTTGATGATATCAACAGACACATTTAATTTAGATGGATCGATTAAATTATTAGTTCGACTATCTACATAAGGGCTTAGGTCGTATAGTAGTTTACCGTCACTATCGATTGGATCAGGAAAGGTCAAATGGTTATAGCCATTTGTAGATATATCAAAAGGAGAGATCTTTTTATTATTCTTGTTATAAACCCATACAATCTGTTCAGCCAACCCACTCTTTTCATTAATATTAGGCATAAAATCAGGGTTAGGATCATCATTAGATGGTTTTCTAATCCAGCTTGCTTGTCATTGATCTAATGGATATTTAGATGGATCTCAGTTTCGATAACTAATATTAGTATTAGGATATAGGGCTTTTATAATAAACTTAATCTTAAATAATAAGCTATAAGATCCATTCTTATTACCATAGATTTCAATCGTATATTCATTCGATTCACCTGCTTCATTCTTAGATTTAGTAGCAGGATCAAATATTAAGAAAGAATACTTACCATCTAATGAATCTAAGGTTTGATCATTAACCTTAACATCTTCATTAATCCCAGGTAGTGAGTAATACTCTAATCTAGTATTAGAATTAATAATTCAAGTCCCAAAATCAGGGAATTCTACCCTTTGATTAGGATTTTGTGGATATGGTTGTTGGTTTAGTGCTCTTCAAGGATTATTATTATTTAAATCGATTTGGGGGATAATGCTTAAACCTGTATTTGGGTTATAGCTTAATTTAGAATTATTAATCAATAACCGTTCTCAGACATTCTCAGCAAATTTTCTTGTTGTAAATTGTGCAGTAGAACTTAAATTAACCCTTATACGTTTTGTATATCGTTCTCACCCATCAGATGATGTTGTATAAAACGGTTTATACATGAAATTGACATCAACCGTGTTATTAGTATCATTGAATTTATTCAATGATCATCTAAACCAGTTGTTGTAATTAGATTGTAAATAATAACCTAATAGGTTTGCGTTTTGGTTGATTCTAGTATTAACAAGGTTGTTAATAGCAGTTTGGTTTCTACTTAAAACTGGTTCATTATTAACTTGTCCTGTTATTGTTGTATTAAAGATTCGATCAATGCTTGATCTTAGAGTGCTTGGTTCAATAATATTTCAACCTACTGGTTTTACTTCAATGGAAGATAGAGAAAAATTAATGGCTTCACCATTAAAAGCATAACGGTTTTGGTTACCGTCGTTTATTGTAGTTAATACTGGATTTAAATCAATTCTTAGTTTATTGTTAGAAGTTAAAGTCAAACTATAGTTAAGATTTAAGGCTAGTTTATCTTTTCTATCATTTTTGTATCCTGTTATAACTCGCCCGTCAAAATCAGTATTAATTCTATTGTTTCTTTTATAGTTTTTTCAATCTCAGGTTTGTGCATCTGTCCAACCGTATTCATGATCAACTATCAAATTATCACCATCATAACTTTCTCTATTCAAAAAATTGATTGAACCAGTTATAGGTACATTAACTCTTAAGTTATTTGGATCTATTTCAATTTTTTTAGTAATTGTATTTAATATGCCAAAAATATTCGTTGGTTGATTTAACGAAGCCCTTAAATTCAAAATAATTTGATAATTCTTATTGAAGCTTGAAGTAGGTAAATTTAAAAGATCACTATATGAATTAAGGCTACGCATTCTTATTTGACTTGGAGAAGCTATATATTGGGTTAATCCAGGTTCTCTATCAGTCAAACCAGATGGAAAAGGGTTTCTTGAATTGTAGAATGCATAACCAGTAAATGTATCTTTATTATTCGTAAAAAAGTTATCAAAATTACCTGGTCCTCCTCATATAGCGAGTTGTTGTCTTCTTCTTTGGATTATTCTTTTAGCCAAAAAAGCATTGTTGTAGGTATAGTAATAATCTCGACTAATAGTCCTATTAACGTTATAGTTACCATTAAAAATATAACCGTTATTCTTTCTAGTAGATGGGTTACTATACTCTACTAGTTTTTCAGATTTTAAAGCTTGCTCATAGTCTTTATTGATAACTGTTTTAGATTGATAAAAGTTTAAGTTAATTGTTGTTATTAAAACTAGAGAAATTAACAACAAAAATAAGCGAAAAATAAACCTTTTTAATTGATACATAAATTACCTTTTCTATAATTAAAATAGCGTAAAAATCATTAAAATATAGAGAGAATAAATAATAATGAAGATGTTTAAAAAATATAAGTTCGCAATTAATTTATTAGGATCGACTTTAGCTTTATTAACTCCTGGAATCTTATTAACTAGTTGTGCTAAACAAGCAGTAAATGACCAAAAAGAAGAAGAGATCCCTGAAACGTTTAAAGATCTAAAAAAAGAACCCTTTAGTGTTGTGGTTAAAAAAGCAGATTTAATGAACACAGAACTACCAGGAGCTGATACATCTGATGTAGATATTAATGTTGCTGATAATAAACTAGTATTAAGAAAACCTTTTTCACAAACTGACATACAAGCTCTAAAAGAATTTATTGCATCATATGAGAACAGAAAACCGTATGAACTATATAATTTCTTTTTTGGAGCTACGAACCAAGATGCCAGAAATGATTTCAAATCTGTTAAGAATGAAAATCAAATATTTTCATCAGAAACAAAAAGGGAAGAAATGGTTTCTGAAACAGAAAAAAGAGAAATTACTTATAAAGGTTTAACTATTGTTATTAATGGCATTGAATATCAAAGCTTTAATGATTTATTCACGGTTAAGAACAACAAACTTAAAGTTGTTGAACAAAATCCACCACTTAATCCAAATGCAGTCGTTTTTAAATCTCTTGATAATCAAAATGAAGCAATAGATTTTTGACCTAAGGATTATACATCATCTACTGAATCGAATGAATCACCAATTTCAATTGATGAGACTAATCACTCAATCATCTTTAATAATTTATTTCTCAACAAAACTCTTTTTACTGATAATGAAAAAACTGATACGGCAGTAAATTGAACAATTAATGTTGGCACCTTCACCCTTCTCAACGCCTTCTAATAAATCAACCCAAACCTATTTAAGTAAGACTATTTAATAGTCTTACTTTTATATTTAGTCTTAGTATCAATTGATTGATTCAACCACTCTTCATTGATCTCTAAATATGAAGGCATGATCACGTTTCTTACTTGCTTATCAACTAAATTATTAATTAGATAAGTAACTAATAATTTAGTTGAAGCTAATTCACAATACATTAATTCGATCAGTTCATTGAACTTATCTCAATAAAACTTGTTTTGTTCTAACCACATCTCTTTAAATAAAGATGTGATCTTATCTTTGTTTTCGTCTAATCATTCGTATTCAAACCTTTTATTCTCATTTAATAAAAAGCCCCTAATACAATGATTTAGTTCATCATTTAGTACAACTTTATGATTAGTTCTTTTGATGTTTTTCTTTCAGTCTTGATAAGCATCAAATAGGTATTGGTCATTAATTCGTATTGTGATATCAGGAGAAGTTGTTTTGTATTTGCGTTTTTTCTTCTTTTTTAGTTTATTAACGATTTGGTTTTGGGTGGGGTGTCAGGATTAGGTTTCAGACTCTAAGTTTTTAATAGCTAAAATACAAACCAAAAAAAATGAATAAAGCGACCTCTCTTTATCTCATTGATTTTTCTTAACAAGACCTTTAACCTTTACGATATAGTTTTGTTTAAGCCTAGTAAAAATTGTTGAAAAAAAATATTGATCAATCTTCTCAATTGACAAAATCTTTTGATTAGTTTCTTCATCAAACGATATCTGTATAAAACATTGATTTATGAAAGGATATTGTTTTTTGAATACGATAAATATCAAATAGTTTTATGCATATAATGATTAAAAAACATATGTTGAATTAAGCGGTATCAGTTCTTGTCTGATTTCGTTCACCAAATTTAGTTTGCTGCACTAAACGAAGTTTAATAACGCTCTTCGGTCTTTATACAAAAAGGTTTATTATTGCACATCGAAATTTGCTGGGTCACTGAAAAATCATAGATACAACAATAAACAAGAGAAGATAACGATGAAAGAATGCAAAGTAAGATTGAAATATGGAACAATCGTTACAGGAGATGAGTTTGATGAAGATGATTTCATGAAATTGAAAAGCATTTTTAAAAAATGGTTGGATATTAACACCGATTTAAAATCGCTTAAAGGTCGTGGTTTAAATGTTCCTGACGTTTTCAGTGAAGCCTTATTTTGCATAGCTTTTGATGCTGTTCGTACTAACAACGAACCTGACACACATTCTTATGATTGTGTCATCAAAGCTACTGGTCAAGGGGTTCAGGTTAAATCTACATCGATTCCTAATGATTGCACTTCATTTGGTCCAACATCTGTTTGAGATCTGTTATACTTTGTTGATTTTGCACCAAATGGTTATGTAGATGGTAATGTATATTTTTATGAAATTGATTCTGTTGATGTGTATGATTTAGTTGTAAACAAGAAAAAGAATGAAACTTTTTCAGATCAACAATCACAAGGAAGACGTCCTCGTTTTTCAATAAAATCTAGAATCATTAAAGAGAAGGATCTTAAACCAGTTAAGATAATAAACCTTATTGATTAGAGAAATACAGCTAGAATAAGAATTTTATTCTAGCTGATTGTTATTAGGTAATGGCTTTTAATATTTGTTCTGCTATAAGGGTAATTATTGGTACTGAAACTGCGTTTCCTGCTTGTTTATAAAGCTGACTATTTAGATACGCTTTCCCTTTGTAAGTTGTAGGCAAACTATATCCATTTCCAACAGGGAATCCTTGTAACTTGAACGTCTCAGAAGGGGTTATTTTTCTAATACCTTGTGGTGTAAGGATCAAGGGAACATTGTGTCCTCCCGTTCCCATGTTAGCAGTTAGAGTTGGACAAACATTTGATTGATTCTTTCTTACATACTGTCCTCTTCTAAGTTGGTAGAATTGATACATTTCTGTAATTGATTCAGTTAAATGGATTCGGATATTATTTTCATCTTCTAGTGAATTAAATTCCTTTTTAGAAATGAAGTAACGCGGATATTTATCTTTAGTGTAAAAATATGCCTTGTCTTCAATTGAATAATCAATTATTTTTTTAACATCTTCAGCTCTTTCATTGCTTCCTTTCTTCTTTTGAAAAGAAGTTAAGTTATCAAACATAGTAAACTGATCTGCGTCTTTCTTATTTAAAAAACCAATAATATATATACGTTCTCGATTTTGTGGCAAATCTGAATAAAACATTGTATTCATCACCATCTCTTTGATGATGTAACCACTTTCTTCAAGTTTAGTTTTAATAATTTGGTATGTTCTTCCTTGATCGTGAGCTTTTAGATTCTTAACATTTTCTAAAAAAAGAATTCTAGGTTTCTTTTTAAATTTTTTGTCGAGTTGATTGATTAAATCAATAAATGACATAAACAGATTTCCTCTATCATCATTAAAACCTTTTTGTTCACCAGCTATACTGAATGCTTGGCAAGGAAATCCCCCATTTAAAATGTCAATTGGTTCAGCTAAAATTTTCTCATGTAACTGTTTGTAGTATTCAATATTATCACTGTTTTCAGGGTGTAAAACCATATTTATATCACCCTGTAGTAGGGTGTGATCAAAATTTGTTCTATATGTTTCACACGCAAATTCATCGACTTCATTTGCCCAACTCATGACACATTCACCATCTTGATTTTTAGCATTCATAAATCCTAAACAGATTCCACCTACACCTGCAAATAAACTTCCGACTTTGTACTGTTTTTTCATATCAAGATTTTTATTAGTTTTCATGCTCATGAACTTTAAGAATAAGTTGATCATTAAGCTTGTCGTAATAGACTTTGAATTCGCTCTTTCCTTTTTCTAAATTTAGATTTTCTAGAATGTTATTTAACATTCGTATTCTCAAATCTTTCTGTAATACATAAGTATCAAGATATATTAATGCTCCATTATAGAATGAACCTTTAGCCTTATTTTAGACTAATTTAAGCCTAACCTAGGTCTATAATTTATTTTTTAATTTAAATTAACATTTAAATTTCGAATCCTTAAACGGAGTAATTCATCTACTTTATTTACGATTTTTTAATGAATCCTAACCCTTACGATCAAACTTCTCTTCAAATCATTTAAAGATCTTGTGATAAGCATGATTAACTAATTCATCGCGATTAACAAGATGTTCTTGATTGGTTTTTGAATCAACCACTTTAAACCGATAATCAACTTTATCTAGAACGTGCTCGCTAAATTCATCTGGTAACTTATCATGCAACTCATTTAGTTGAACATAATCTGATACAACTTTATAAACCTTGAGATTCTTAAAATTATTGATATGACACACTTGTGCAATCGCACAAGCTTCCATCTCGAATAGATCGATAGGTAAATCTATCTTTTTAATTATCTCTTGATAATTAAATTTACTAATAAAACTATCTGTACTAACACAAGTGTACTGTCCAGATTTTAGACTATAACTTACAGGTAATTTGGGAATCTGACCAAATTGATAATTAAAATAAGTCACATCAACATCACCATAAATTAGTTGATTAACTTCAACTAATTCAGCTGGTTTTAATTCGGGATTTAAACTTCCTGCTATTCCAATATTAATAATCTCTTTATAACAATTCTGATCAATAAGATGTTGAGTACAACTTGCTGCATTAGCTTTACCAATGCCACTGATCGCTAGATCAACATCACTTAATAGATCAGAACTATAAATAAAGATCGAATCTCGATCTTTATGATATTGATATTTTTTAATAATCGCTTCAACTTCGTCAGTCATTGCGACAACAATGACATAACGTTTTGATTTTCTATTACTCTTGTTTTTGACTAAGTTGAAGATATTTCCTAATTTCATCATGTGTTAATTCGAAGGCTTGATGAATGTTTTGAAAAGCCAAGGTCTTGGCTTTATTAATCTTAAAGTAATGATTAATATCTTGATTTACTCGTTCTGGTTCAAGTTTGTCAGCTAAATACACAATCTTATCAAGTGGGGTGGGGTCTTCACTAATAATCGTATGATAATAAACTGAATTAATTAATTCACGATCACTATAACCAAACATGTGTTCTAAGATTCAAGCTGCCACATATCCATGTAAAACCCGATAACCTAATTCTTTATTATAAGGTTCTGGGTTTATTTTAGGATCAAACTTGTTACGATAACTTAACATCGTTTGTTCATCTAATTCTTTAGCCAAATCATGATAACACCCTGCAACATATGCTTTTTGGGCTAAATTAGGATAATTGTATGAAGCAAACTTTCGTGCTAAATGACCCACTCTAATACAATGTTCAAATCGTTCTTCTGATTTTAAGAAATGTTTTAATCGATCATGGATATATAATCCATGCTCATTGATATATTCAAGGTTTTTATCACTAACACAACCTATAACATGAGTTCCATTTCTAATCTTAGTTGAAGAGATATCATAATTTTCACCTTCAATCTTTAAGAAATTAAATTTCTTAATGTTTTCATGATCAGCAAACTGATTGTCTCTTAGATAATACAACATTTGGCAATCTTTTGCCATAGTTTCTGCCTCATCTCACAGATGAAACTTTTCTAAATTATCACTACCAATTAAAAAGTATAATTGGGCGTTTTCAAACTTCTCTTTAAAGTATTTAACAGTAAGATAACTCTTTTCACTTTTGATATGAAGTTCATATCAATTACTATGAAACTTCTTATTAAGTTTTAAAATATTGTGAATCATCTTCTTACGATGAGTATCATCAATATTAAACTCAGGTTTAAAAGTTGATTTATATGTTGGAACAAAATAAATGCGATCCGCATCGATTTGTTCTAATGCTTTATTTGCAATATTGATATGACCATTATGAATTGGGTTAAAACTTCCACCAAATATGATTATCTTTTTCATTGTTAATTTAGATTAGTGCTGTGTTTAACAAATAACTATCAACTTTGTCTTTTTGATAAAGTTCTACTTTATCAATCCCTTTATTAAATTTGATTAAACAGATCCCATTAACTAATAAGTTATCTTTATTTGGACCAATCTGATAAGTATTGGTATGATCATTATTTAGATAAGTGAATTCTTTTAAATCAGTAAATATCTGGGATAACTTGTTATCAATTAACTGTTCGTTTTTACTTGAGGTGCGATGGATCCTTAATGCGGTTGGACAATAGAAGGTGATTGAGGTTTTATTAACATCTTTTTTAAGATGAACTTTTAATTTAAAAAAGTCTTCGCAATAAAACAACTGGTCTGAAGTAATCTGATAAGTCACCGGGTTTTTTCATTGGTATGAAACCAATCGTTTGATTCTTTTAGGCGCTAGATCATAAAACCCGTTAGACTCATCCAAATATCCAGGAGTGTCTAGTAAGCAAAACTCCCGCCTTTTAATTTGGTTAATTTGTAAGGTAGTATTTAAATATGGTGAAGTGGTTAGTGCTAACTTCTTATCAATATTATTAAGTTTTAATAACTTATTAATTAATGAAGATTTACCAACATTTGATTGACCTAGAAAGATTGCTTTCTTACGTTTTTGATAAGCATTTTTCATTAACCGATCAATCTTTCTTAGATCATAAGTAAGATAGATCGAATTGAATAAGATTTGATTGGGGCTGAATTCGATCCCATGATCTTTGAAATTATCAATCAAACGATCTTTAATAACTGATAGATTATTCTTTTTTGCCAAATAATCGATCTTATTAAAGATTAAATAAAATGCATTCGCATTCATCGATCGTTTGATCATTTCTAAATCAAAGATGAAGTTGGTGGGATCAACCAGATAAAAAACACAATAATTATCTAATACTAAAGTATTTAGATAATTTTCTACATCTTCTTTTTTAACGGTTAATTTTTGATCGATCTTCTTGTAGTGTTTAAACTGGAAACAACGTTTACACAACTCAAACCTGTTGATGTCAAGACAATATCCTAATTCATTAGGATCGGTCGATAAATAGTTACCACAGCCACTACATTTCTTATTCATAATTTAGCTTATTTAAGAAAAAACCTTTGTATTCATCTTTTCAATCATGATATTCAGATGATAGATTCCCCACCATGATCTGGTTTAATTCTAGATTAACTAATTCATTATTAGAATCAAATCCGTATAATGAACACTCTTTTTTGTTTAATAAATATCCATTAACTAGTGGTGATTTATTTTTACCTAGACCGATGTTCTTACCTTGGGTGGCACGTGATTGGTTTTCAATCAATGAAACTTTAAGTTTTTTGATCTGTTTATTCTTAACTAAAACTAACTGATCAATTGAGTTATTAATCTGATCAAAACCAATCACGTGGTCGTTATTTTTAAGTTTAATTCCCCTAACACCCATTGATTTAAGACCAGTTAGATTAACTTCGTTAATGAAAAATCTTAGTGCGTAAGCATTTTTGGTAAGAATGATGATCTCTGCGTTTTTGTCACTAATCACATTAGCACATACTAGTTCATCATCATCTTTAAGACTCATACAAGTGGTCGGTTTAGTTGATTTGATGTTGTTTAAATCAGCGACACTGATTTGCTTGATCATTCCATATTTACTAACCAAAGCGATCTGATCATTAGAATCATTTAATTCAACTAACTTAATGATCTTTTCATTATCTTTAATCGTGGTTAGTTCATTAATGTCCATACCAATTTCACGTGGTTTGGCTTGTTTAATCTTATGTGCATTTATTACTACCACATTACCATAATTGGTAATAAATGCGACCTTATTAAGTGAACTAACCTTGATTAGATCACTTAGATAATCATCCTGTTTGATCTTTAAACTAGTTGGGTTTAGTTGCTTAGATTGATCAAAAGCGATTGTTTTGATCAATCCATCAACTGAACTGACTAGATATAATTCTTTTTTCTCAATGATGCTAGCTTCATTGATCACAAGTTTTTCAATATTACCACCAATAGTAGATCTTCTTTTAGTGTTAAATAATTTCTTATAACTTCTTAAGATCTCTTTTAAATGATCATTTAAAGCATTTTGATCATTTAAAAGAAGTTGGTATTGTTTGATATTAGTATCTAAACTCTTCTTTTCTTCTTTTAAAGTTAAGATATCAGTATTTGTTAATCGATACAATCTTAGTGAAACGATTGCTTCTGCCTGAATAGTTGAAAACGAATACTGATTGATCAGATTATTGATTGCATCTTGTTTATCTTTAGATTTTTTAATGATCACAATAATCTGATCAATAATACTAGTAGCTTTAATCAACCCGTTGATTACTTCTAGTCGTTTTTGATCTTTCTTAAGATCAAAACCAATCGCATTTCTTAAGATCGTATAAGCATGGTTTAGATAACTATCCAAATAGTTAAAGATCGACATTTGGATCGGTTTTTTTTGATCAATTACAACGTTGTTAAAACTGTAATTGATCTGTAGTTGAGTGTATTTGTATAGGTAGTTCTTGATTGTATTCAACACCTTGTCATCTTTGGTGTTGGTTTCAAGAACAATTCTTATTCCAAATCGATCTGATTCATCTCTTACTTCTTCAAGTTGGGGTAACTTGTTTGCTTCAATAATCTCTTCGATTGAACGAATAATGCTAGCTTTATTCGTTTCAAACGGGATATCAGTTACTACTAAATTCTTATTTTCATTAACAATATTTGCTCGAATAACAATCTTACCCTTACCAGTTAGATAAGCATTTCTAATTCCATCATCATCAAGAATAATCCCACCAGTGGGAAAATCTGGTCCTGGCATTAATTTAAGAATTGATTCTAACTTGCAGTTAGGTGAATCAATTCGATGAATAATCACATCAATTAACTCTTTTAAGTTAAATGGTGGGATATTAGTAGCATAGCCAGCTGCAATCCCAGTTGAACCATTAACTAACAAGTTTGGTAACAAACTTGGTAAGATTGTAGGTTCAGTTTCACTATCATCGAAATTATTAACAAAGTTAACGGTATCTTTGTTAATATTTTCAAGCATCAGATTACCATAATGAGATAATCGTGCTTCAGTATATCTCATAGCAGCTGCATTATCACCATCAATCGAACCATTATTCCCTTGCATATCAATCAAGGGAATATTGTTCTTTCAGCTTTGAGTCATACGCACCAAAGCTTCATAGATCGATGAATCACCATGGGGGTGGAACTTCCCAATTACTTCACCAACAGTAGCAGCTGATTTACGATAAGGTTTGTTGTAGTACAATCCTAGATTGTACATCCCATATAAAACCCGTCTTTGCACGGGTTTTAGTCCATCTCTGATATCAGGCAACGCCCGTTCTTGAATAATGTACTTAGCATACCTTCCAAAGCTAAGTGACATGATATCATCAAGATCTTTTTGAAATACCTTTTTCTTATCCATTATTCTTCAATACTAAAATCAACATTTTCGTTAATTCAATTTTTTCTAATTGAGGCATCATCACCCATTAAGATACTAACCTTACGCTCAGCTTGAACTGCGTTTTGAATTGAAACTTGGATTAGTTGGCGTTTAGCTGGATCCATGGTTGTGGTTCAAAGTTGTTCAGAGTTCATCTCACCAAGTCCTTTGTAGCGTTGAACTTCATATGAACCATATTTTTCTCTTAGTTCATCTAGTTGGTAATCATCCCAAGCAAATGAGAACTTATTAGAGTTTTTAGCACTAATCTTATAAAGAGGTGCTAGTGCAATATACACCTTACCTTGTTCGATTAGTTCTTTCATATATCTATAAAAGAACGTTAGTAATAATACTTGAATATGGGCACCATCAGTATCAGCATCAGTCATAATAATAATCTTGTGATACTTCAAGTTTTTGATATTAAAGTTGTTGCCAATCCCACAACCTAGACAACTAATAATTGACAAGATCTCTTCATTTTTCAAGAGATCTTGTAAGCGTGATTTTTCAACGTTTACCACTTTACCTCGTAGTGGTAAGATTGCTTGGAACTTTTTATCTCGACCTGATTTAGCAGTTCCACCCGCTGAATCACCTTCGACTAAAAAGATTTCGTTTTGTAATGGATTTTTTTGTTGAGCTGGGGTAAGTTTTCCATACAAAACCCGTTCAGTTTTAGCGCTTTTTAGCTTCTTGGTGTTTTCTTTGGCTTTTTTGGCAGCTTCTTTAGCTTCTTTAATCAGTTTAAATCGTTCGATTAACTGCTTAGCATCAGTTTGATTTTCTTCTAGAAAATAAAACAGTTGTTGACTTAAGATCTTTGCAACTACAATCTTAGCTTCTTGAGTAAACAACTTGTTTTTAGTTTGCCCTTCATAAGCAATAATCTTCTCAGGTACTTGAACGCTTAAAACAACGCTTAAGCCTTCTTTGACATCACTTCAATCAAAGCCTTTGTCTTTGTTGTTAATTAGTTTATATTTCTTAGAATAATCATTAATCGTTTCAAGCAATGCTTGCTTGAAACCGTTTTCATGACTACCACCTTCAGACGTTTTAACTGAGTTAGCAAATGAAATGATTAGATCAGATTCACTATCAGTGTATTGAAAACAGCCATCAACAACGATCTTTTCATATTCACCTTTAAAGGGAATAATCTTTGAGATCATTTTTTTACTTTCATTGACATACTTTAAGTATTCTAAGATCCCATCTTTAGCAATGAAAGTTTGGGATAACTCAGGATGATTCTCGTCAACAAAAACGATCTTTAACCCTTTAAATAAGAACGATGACTCATGTAATCGTTCTTTAATCATATATGCATTAAATTGAATATTTTTAAAGATCGTTGGATCGGGTCAAAATTGGACGATCGTACCATGTTTAGTACTAGTTGCCACCTTTTTTAATGGCTGAACAATCTTCCCACCATCTTGGTAGATTGATTCATACATCCCACCATCGCGATGAACGGTAACAATCAACTTTCTTGACAATGCATTAACAACTGACGCACCCACACCGTGTAGACCACCTGAAACCTTATAAGCTTGGTCATCAAATTTTCCACCAGCGTGTAGAACTGTGTACACCGTATCAACTGTTGATAAGTTAGTTGATAAATTCTTACCAACCGGAATTCCTCTACCATTATCAGTAACAATGATTGAACCATCTTTTTTGTGCACGACTTCAATCTTGTTGGCTGAACCATTTAGTGCTTCATCAACAGCATTATCAAACAATTCTCATACTAAGTGATGTAATCCTCTAGTATCAGTTGATCCGATGTACATCCCAGGACGTTTTCTTACTGGTTCAAGTCCTTTTAGTACTTTAATATGTCTTTCGTTGTAATTTGATCCCATAAAGCTAATTATAAAAAACAAATACTTTTAATGATCAGCTCATTAAAAGTATTATTGAAGATTTTGATTAACTATTTGTGTGAATCAACTGCATCAGTTAAGATCTTTGAAACAGTAAACTTAACTTTTTTACCAGCTGGGATTTGGATTCTTTCTTTAGTTTTAGGGTTGATACCAAGACGTGGTTTGGTTGCTACTAGTCTAAACTTACCAATATCAAACACTCTCACTTCTCCAGTAGTAGCTAATTCTTTAGCTAATACTTTTTGTAAAGAAGTAATAACCAAACGGATATCTTGAACTTTAAGGTTAGTTTCGTCTGCAATTTCTTTAAGGTATTCAGCAGCGCTTAATGATTTGATTTTTGCCATAGTATATATATTTTAGATTATTTTAATGATTATTGAATTTGTTTTGTTAATTTAATTTCTGGATCTCAACTTAGAGCATCTTTTGCCATCTGTTGATGGAATAGATCAATTGTAGCTAGTTTTTTATTAGTGGTTGTAAAACTTGGTTGATCTTTTAGTTCTTTTGAATTAGGTTGATCAACGATTTGTTGTTCAACTTGTGCTTCAACTTTTTGTTCAGTTTTTTTAGTTTTTAACTTTTTGAATCGTTTGAATTTATTAGGTTTTTGTGTTTCAACTTCTTGTTCTTGTTCATGCATTAATAGATGATCATTGATTGAAACAGTTTTTTCTACTTCTACAACTTCATCAACTTCATCTTGAGCAACCATCTTTTGTTTGATATTTGCTAATAGTTTTGGGTATTTTCTTTGGATTAATAAGAAGTAGATTAGTGCTGACACAATTAACATCACAACAACAAAAGCAATTATTAAAACTGGAATAAATCATCGCTCAATTGACAACTTAAAGTTTTCATCAAATGTTAAGAAGTTGTTATTACTCACAACTGGTGAAACAACAGCAGCATGATTTACTAAATCACCTTTTTTAAAGTTAGCTTGAATACTATTATCTTTAATCGTTAAGAACTTAAAGATGAATGTTACATTACCTAGTACTGAACTATCTTTGATCTGTACATCATAAGGTAGTTGTTTGTATTTAGGATCAAACCCATACAGATCAAAGATTGCTTGTTTAGTTTGAGCAACAGTTCTTTCATCATCTAATAATCTTTTGATCTCAGTTGGGGTTTTATCTAATAAAGGTGAGTTTTTGTTGTAATGAACTTTGATGTCGCTTGCGTTTACTTGTTCAAACCCAAATAGGTTGCGATCTAATAAATTAAGTTGTTTTTGTTGATACAACAATTTAATTTGTAAATTGATTGTACCTAGATTTTCATCTGCATTATAAGATAGGTTTCAATTATTATCTTGGTTAATCTTAGATTGGTTTTCAAGTTTTTTATAAAACTCTGGAATTACTAAGAACTTATCAAAGTCAGTTTGACTTTGGGCTTTTGCATATACTGAAGCAAAACTAGTTTGATATTCATTAGTATTCATTTGATCAATTAGTTTTACTTCATCAACATAGATTGGCACAACGTTTTCATACAGATCTGATTTGTTCTTAAAATCAGCTAAGCTGAATTTAACTAAACCATCAGTATAGATGTTGCTATTATAAAAGACTGAGAATGTTAGATCTTTTTGATCAAAGATGATGTTAGTGATCTTGTCACTATTTTGTTTGAAGAAGTCATTGCTATAACTTGAAGCAACATCTTTAAATGTTGGTGCTGTTAAGATCCGATCTTTTTCAAAAGGGTATAAGGTTAAATTACTTTTTTGTTTGTTAACACCAACAATCCCCTCACCCTTAATAAAGATTAGATCTGAGAAGTAGTTTTCATTGGGAATTGTACCAATCTGACCAAATTGGTCGATTGGTGAAACTGAATAATACCACATTCTGGTGGTGTTATCGTTGCTGAAATAATATTGCACATAGATCGCATTATGATCAGCATCATACACCATTGAATTGATCTTGCGATTGATATCAAAACTAGCACCACCAGGAACATACGTACCATTTTTGATATTAATTAGTTGCGAACCAACTAATTGATCGTTCTCATCAAAGAAGTTGATGCCAGTAAACAGTGCACCATTAATTGAGTATGATTTAACGATCTTGATACTTGTAAAAGCTTTGTTGATCGCTGGAATGTTTTGCACTTCAAAACTTCCATTGCGATTATAAACAACTGCTTTAAGTTGGTTATTATCAACACTAAAGCTAACAATTCTAGCGTTTTGAATTAAATCGTTTTTTTCATCACCCTGAGTTGATAGATAAGCAGCAACATTACTAGCAACTCTTTGGGTAGAAATCGCTCAACCATGTTCTTGATCAATTAAACCAGTATTTAAATCAATTGGGTAGTAAATCGCATTGTGTAAGTCATCTGTAGCAACAAATCCTTTGGTTGGATCATTATCATCAACAAAGTATAGGTGTTTATAATCATTTGTTAATGTGATTGCTTGCAGTTGGTTATTAAGTGAATCATAAACACCTACTGTTGTTTGTTGCACCAGTTTTCTTTGGTTTTGATCAAATACAACAGTGTTGTTTAATCTAATGTAGTTTTTACCTAGAAATAAAGTTTGATCGTTATCAATCTTTTTATATTGAGATAGATCGTTACTTCATTTTTTTGGTTGTTGGTTTTGATTAACTTCATCAGCAACTAAAGTAGCTGATTGGTTAGTTAATCTGTAGTTGGTGTTATTTGAACTAGTTTTGTTAACTACTAAACCAGTTGTTACACCGATTAGTGGTAGTGCTACTAAACTACCGAATAAAATACCTTTTGCGATTTTTTTGATTTTCATACTTGTAATCATATGGTTGTGCCATTATTATAATGTCGAAAAAATCGCTTTTCAAGAGGTTTTAATTGGCTTTTTTTCTTAATAATATTATTTATATTATTAATATTTTTAGAGAAGTTTTGGGTTGAGATTATCGGGTTTTTTAGGAGGGATTTTGCTCCCTATATAATAAGGAAGTGAAACCTAATTAATCTTGATTCAATTAAGTTGTTAGTCAAGATCTGGCGATTTGTTATACGGTTTTAGTCGCAAGATCGGTTTCAACCTATGAAATACGCTTCTTAAAATAAGCTAGATTAACTATTTTTAAAACTAAATCACACCTAAAATAAAATTAGTTATAATTAATTGCTAAAATTAATTAAAGCCGAATTAGTTTAGTGGCAAAACAGATGCATGGTAAGCATCAAAGACAAGTTCGATTCTCGTATTCGGCACCATTAATAGATTAATAATTTCTTAACCCATCCATGATCATTGAATGGGTTTTTTTATTTTCTAGAGAACAGTATAATTATCTAGATCTAGTTTTATTTTTTAGTAGAAGTTTTTTCTACTTGTGAGAATAAAAAAACATCAGAAAACTGATGTTTTAATTTTGATTTAAGTTGAGTATTTCAACACCCAACAATAAATTTATTAACTTTGGACTTCTGCGCCTGCAGAACTAGATTCAGCGCTAGTTGGTGTAGTGGTATTTAAAGTAAATGTTAAATTACCTACATATGGAGTGTCTGCATTACTAACATCTGACAAAAGAACCTTGTTTAAACCTTGTTTTAAGGTTAAAGTTCTTTTCATTGTACTAGTAACAATAGATCCTTCCATTTGTGTATTGAATTCACCTAGAGTATTTCAATTACCTTTACCTGTTGCACTAACACTAACAGAGTTAGTAGTGTTGGTAGTGTTATCAACAGACAATTTTAAATTTCTATTAGTGCTTGTTAGGTAAGAACCACTAATGTAATATTCACCTTCTTTAGGAGCGTTTACGTATATCGTAAGAGTTCTTTGACTTGTTTGTGTAGTTGGACCATCAGTTCTAGTAGATCTATTAACAAGAGCCCTTTGTCCAGGTCCACCAATAAATCCAATTAAATAACTTGTAGCACTAGTTTGTTGATCTGCAGCTGTACCAGCTGTATTGGTTGAATAATTAAATTCATAAACGTATGTAGATCAACCAGAAGCAAGTCCATAACCTTTTAATAGATCTACTGTAACAGATGTTCGGTTGTCACTTGTAGTAGCTGTATTTCCAAAGATCTGATCATAAATTTTTGTTTGACTATCTGGATTTGAAGTAATATACATATTACCAATCAATGGGGCTACTTTATTAGTAGGTTCTGTTGGAAGACTAAATTCAATTGTATTTTGACCAAAATTTAAGTTTGTTAATGGAATTTTAGCTACATTAATGTTATCAACAGTTGGCGTTTCAATCATTGTAGCAACTTCAGGCATCGCTGGATTAGCATTAGAATTTTCTCCGTTTGTTCCATCAGAACCAGCAGTAGCCTCTGTTGCTTCATCATTTGCAGCTCTAGATTGTCCGCTAGCTGCAGGAGAATTTGCTTGAGCTGTCATCTTAAAATGAACAGCTTTTACACTTCCATCATTTAATTTATATTGAAGCGCAAGATTGCCTGAATCAGCAGTTTTAACTAATTTATAAGGGAAGTATAAATGCGCAGTATTTGGACCATAATAATCAAAAGTGATTGTATATTTTGTTCCCATTCCACCTAAACTATAAATTCAAGAAACATCGTTTGAAGTAACAGGAGAAGAAACTAAGCTGGTATTACCAGCATTACTCATTCAAACCTTTCTTTGAGCAAAGTTTAAGTTTTGTAGATTTGTGCTACTAGCACCAGTTGTTAGATCAACACTGTAACCTGCAAAACTTCAGTTTGCAGGTTGTTCTTGTGTTGTTGTACTAGTTTCTGTAAATAATTTGGTTTTAGATAAAGGATTTCCTTCAAAATTGTCAAACTTATCTGCGTTTTGTTTTCAATCTGGAAGTTTTGTTAGAGCTTCTGTTAAATCATCGTTAGCTTTAGTAATGGCTGCAACATCAGGCATCGGATCTGAGAAAGAATCTAATTTCTTAGTTGTTATCCCACTTCCTATATTAAACAAATTGGTAACATAATCTTCAATGCCTTTGTATTTATTTTCTGTTAAACCTTCTAAAGTTTTAGTTTTAGATAACAACGTAGTTTTTAAGTTGTTATATGCAGTTACCAAAGGTAAATGAGCATTATCAAATGCTTGTTTATCGCTTGCAGCTTTATCGATTGCAGTTTGCAACGTTGCTTGAACAGACTTCAGCTCTTCTACTGTCGGATTTGCATTTTGTGATGCATTTTTAGCAGTTTGATATGCAGATTCTAAAGTCATTTGAATCCCAGCATAATCAGAATACAAAGCAACCTTATTAGTTTCGGTATCAAGTAAATCCATTAGTGATTTTTTAGCTGATGCTAATTGTTGAGCTGAAACATCAACCATGCCTTGATCACCACTTGGATTAGTGTTTACTTCAGACATTTTACCCTGCATACTTCTATCATTATTAGAAGAGTTTGGGTTAGTAGTGTTTGGTTCGGAAGTAGTAATACCTGATTTTGGAACCGGCGTAATCGCTTGAGTACAGCTTGCAGCTGCTAACATCACAAACGAGCTTACACCTAATAAACTAACAAACTTTAAAATGTTTTTTCTTTGCACTTAAAGTTAAAATAATGAATTTGTCTGACTACATATTCATTAAAAGTGAGTATATAAGTTCAATAAAGAACAAATTTAAATTTATTGTCATTTAGAGAGAATTTGTCGGTTGACACAACCTGTCTAAGAGCTTCTTCTTCTTCTTCTTCTTCTTCTTCTTCTTCTAGAAAATAAGGGTTTTGATTGTTATTGCGCTAATATCATAATCACTTTTTTATAAAATCTTTAACACTCGAACAAAAAAACATCAAACCGTTATGTCTGTTTGATGTTATTAAATTTATTCAACTAATTTACTGCTTGTAAATATAAATATTTTATCTTGCGTCTGAAGCTGAAGGGTTTTGATCAGTCATGCGCATTTCAGAATTAGCTATTGTCATTAACGTAAAAGTTAAATTACCAATATAAGGGGCATTGGTTTTATCTTGTTCACTACTTCCACCTGAAATAACAATCTTATTTAATCCTTTTTTAAGTTTTAAGGTTTTTTTAGTTCCCATTACAGTTCCACTGTTTCCATTTTGATTATCAGCTTTAGAACTATCAAAGTCACCTAACGTATCTCAATTAGTTTGTTTACTAATAGTTAAGCTAACTGCATTATCACCGTCTCTTAAGAATTTTAATCCTCTCATCGTGTTAGTATTACTTGAAAAAATATAAGAACCACTAATGTAATAATCTCCATCTATTGGTGCATTTACATAGATCGTAAGCGTTCTATGTTCATTAGTTGTTGAAGGAGTTGAAATTCGGTTCATAACACTATTAGAAACAGTTCTTTGATCTGGTCCTGAAATATATCCAATTAAATAATATGGAGTGTTTGCTGGTGAAGCTGGAGACGAACCATTTGCATGGGTTAGATTAGTAAATTGCCCAATATATGTAGATCAACCAGCAGCAAGACTATAACCTTTTAATAGATCAACTGTTACTGATGTTGTATTATCATTTGTATTACTTGTGTTACCAAAGATTTGATCATAAATCTTTGATTGACTATCAGGATTTGAAGTAATGTACATATTACCAATCATTGGAGCAACTTTACTAGTTGGAACACTAAATTCGATCGTATTAGAACCAAACTTTAAATCTGTTAATGTAAGTTTAGCTACATTAATGTTATCAACTGTTGGAGTTGGATTCATTTCAGTGGTTGGAGATGACATCTCGTTCGCACCTGGAGTTTCAGAAGTGGCTCTAGTTTGAGGATTGCTAGGTGAGCTTGCGTCTGTGTTAACAACTACGTTCATAGGTGCAGGTTGAACCGGTTGGAAATTAACTGATTCTGCACTAGCATCGTTTAGTTTATATTGAAGTGCTATTGAACTAGAATCAGCATTTTTAACTAACTTATAAGGGAAATATAAATATGCATTTTTGGGACCATAATAATCAAATGTAATCGTGTATTTAGTTCCATCTCCTGATAAACTATAAATTCAAGAAACGTTTGTTGTTGAAGTAGGAGAAGCAACCGGACTAGTCAAACCACTACTACTAGATCAAACTGTTCTTTGAACTAAGTTTAAGTTGGAAAGCGCAGTATTAGAACCTGATGAACCAGAAACATCAACACTATAACCTACATAACTTCAAGTTGATGGTTGGTTTTGATTAGTTGCATTGTTCCCTACAGATAATTGAGATCTAGAAAGAAGTTCATCTTTAAAATCATTGTACTTATCTGCATTTAACTTCCATTCTGGAAGTTTTGTTAGAGCAGTCATTATATCGTCATTAGCTTTCTTAATTAGTTCTATTTCAGGAACTGTTCCTTCAATAGAATCTAATGTACGAGATGTTATATCACTTCCTATAGTGTATGCATTACTAACATAATCTTTAATTCCACTGTATTTATTTTCAGACAATCCTTCTAAAGTAGTTGTTTTAGATTGTAGAGTAACTTTTAACTGGTTGTATGCAGTTACCAAAGGTTGATGAGCATCATCAAATTCTTTTTTATCATTTGCAGCTTTTTCAATTGCATTCTTTAGTGCTGCTTCTGCAGATTGTAGAGTTTCTAATGTTGGATCTGTGTTATCTGTTGCAGCTTTTGCATTATCATATGCTGATTTTAAAGCTTTTTGAATCTTGGCATAATCAGAATATGAAGCAACGTTATTGGTTTCTGTATCAAGTAAATCAGTTAATGATTTTTTAGCAGTTGCTAATTGTTGAGCAGAAGGATCAATGATACCTTGATCACCAGCTGGATTGGTGTCTGCTCCAGACATTGGATCCGACGCACCTCTATCATTACTAGAAGAGCTTGGGTTAGTGGTATTCGGGTCTGCAGTAGTAGTGCCTGATTTAGGAACTGGCGTAATCGCTTGAGTACAGCTTGCAGTTGCTAACATCACAAACGAGCCAACGCCTAATAAACTAACAAACTTTAAAATGTTTTTTCTTTGCACTTAAAATTAAAATAATGAATTTGTCTAACTACACATTCATTAAAAGTGAGTATATAAGTTCAATAAAGAACAAATTTAACTTTATTGTCAATAAGAGAGAATTTGTCGGTTGAGCTAACCTGTCTAAGAGCTTCTTCTTCTTCTTCTTCTTCTTCTTCTTCTTCTAGAAAATAAGGGTTTTGATAATCATTTCTTGGATTTCAAAACGTTAATTTAACTTTTTCATAAAAAACATCTAAATCTTTTACAGATTCAGATGTTAGTAACTTTTTTAGCTTATTAGCTTCAATTAAAATTTCGGTATCTAATTTAATAGGTATTACATTGCTGGAGGATTCTGATTTTCTGAAGAACCATTTGACATATCACTATTTAAAGTAAATGTTAGATTTCCAATAAATGGAGTATCACCATCTCCACTAATAACTATTTTATTAACACCATCTTTAAGTTGTAATGTTCTATTGCCGTTGGTACCAACATTACTATAAGTTGTATCAACACTTGTATCAAATTTTTCTAACGTGGTAAAGCTTGTTCTTGATCTTGCACTAATAGAGACTGAACTAGATTGTTCTTCTGATTGGAATTTTAATGTTCTAGCTTGACTATTAGTAGTAATGTATGATCCACTAATATAATAGTGACCTGCTGCTGGAGCGTTTACGAATATTGTATATGTTCTATTTGTTGTTCTTGCAGATGGACTTTTAATTGGTCCAGCAACATTACTAGCTAAAGTTCTTTCACTAGATCCTGCAATTAATCCAACTAAATAACTTGGGGCACTTAATCGTTGACCAGTATTCATTGGATCTGAACTAAGTAAATTTTGGAACTGACCAACATATGTTGATCAACCAGCAGTTAAACCATAACCTTTTAATAAATCTACAGTAACTGAATTTGGGTTATCATTTGTATTCCCAAAGATTTGATTAGTTATTTTTTGTTGACTATCACTATTCGAACTAATGTACATATTTCCAATCATTGGCGCTACTTTACTTTCGCCTGTTGGAAGACTAAATTCAATTGTATTATCTCCAAAGTTCAAACCAGTTAATGTAATCTTAGCTACATTAATGTTATTAACTGTAGGTGTTGGCCCGTTAGCTGTTGCTTCACTACCAAATGTAACTGGAGTTGGTGTAGGTGCTTCATTTAATTTGTATTGTAATGCAACATTGCTCATATCAGCAGACTTAACCAACTTATAAGGGAAGTATAAGTAAGCTGTAGAAGGACCATAATAAGTAAATCTTAAGGTGTATTTAGTTCCTTCTCCAGCTAAACTATAAATTCAAGAAACATCTGTAGAAATAACTGGATTTGTAACTAGACTAGTAATCCCGCCATTACTAGATCAAACCTTTCGTTGAACAAAGCTTAGATTTTGTAAACTAGTTGATCCAGTTGAAGGAATATCAACACTATAAGCAGTAAAACTTCAGTTTGAAGGTTGGTCTTGAGTTTGAGTAGATTCAGACATCGATGTTAATTGAGTTTTAGACAACGGATTATTTTTAAAATTATCAAACTCATCTGCATTAGTTTTTCATCCAGGAAGTTTTGTAATAACATCTCTTATATCTTCATTTGCTTTATTAATAGTTTGTGCAGTTAGATCAGTTGTCATAAAAGAATCTAACTTCATAGATATTATTCCATTACCTGTAGTAAATACTTCACTAACCTTATTTTTAATAGCACTGTATTTATCTACATCTAATCCTTCTAAAGGATTAGTGTTAGATTGTAATGTTGCTTTTAATTGATTGTATGCAGTTACTAATGGCTGATTAGCACTATCAAAGGTTTGTTTATCGTTTCGTGCTTTATCAATAGCTGATTGTAGTGTTGTTGTTATGGATCTTAGATCATCTAATGACGCATTAGTATTTTGTGATGCAGTTTTAGCTGTATCATATGCTGATGTTAAGAATTTTTGAATATTGGCATAGTCTGAATATATAGCAAGATTCTTACTTTCGTTATCAAGGAAATCTGTTAAAGATTTTCTAGCAGAAGCTAGTTGTTGATCGACATTGTCAGTTTCTGCACCTCCACCAGCTGAAGGATTGCTCATTTCTGCACCACTAGTTGGAGGAGTGATAGGGTTTTCATTAGGTGTGGTGTTTGCCATAACTCTACTATTATTAGTAGAGTTAGGATTAGTACTAGTAGAACCAGAATTAGGGATCAATGAAATTGCTTGAGTACAGCTTGCAGCTGCTAACATTACAAACGAACCAACACCTAATAAACTAACAAACTTTATAATGGTTTTTCTTTTCATAAAAAAATCGAGTTATTTAGCTTTATTTTCCTTATAGAGAATATTCCTTACTTAGCTTTAGCGTCTAAGAGCTTCTTCTTCTTCTTCTTCTTCTTCTTCTAGAATATAAGGGTTTTGACTATTTTGTGGAGACTATAAGAACACAATTATGCTTTTCACACAGAAAAAATACCAGAATTATTAATTCTGGTATTAATATTTCTTTTAAATTATTGGGTTTCTCTATTAAATTTAATTTTTTATGTTGTTTATTATTTTTACTTTAAGAAGCACTATTCAAAGTAAATGTTAAATTACCTATAAAAGGAGTATTATCATTTCCAGAAAGAATTATTTTATTAAGACCTTGTTTAAGGGTTAATGATCTATTTCCATTATTAAGAACGCGGCTTCGATTCGTATTAGCGGTATCATTTGTATTGCTTGTATCGAATCTTTCTAATGTTGTAAAACCTGTAGCCGAGGTTACACTAATCGTTACTGATTTAGTAGTATCGCCGTTTGCTTGGAATGTTAATGATCTTTGACTTGTATCTGAAATATACGATCCACTGATATGATATTCACCTGGCGATGGTGCATTTACGTATATTGTAAGAGTTCTATTTAGTCTATCTCTTCTTGGTTGTTTGGCTGGGCTAGAAATACTAGTGTCAAGTCCTCTATCACCAGTTCCTCCAATAAATCCAACTAGATAACTTGGAGTGCTTATTTTTGAACCAGAAGGTCCAGTTGAATCAAATAAATCCTTAAATTCACCAATATATGTTGATCAACCAGCAGCAAGACCGTAACCCTTTAATAGATCAACTGTAACAGAGGTATTATTTGTCTTTGTATTTCCAAAGATCTTATCATGAATTCTTGGTTGACTTTGGAAATTTGAAGTTAGATACATATTACCAATCATTGGAGCAAATCTATTTTGACCTGTTGGAATACTGAATTCAATCGTATTTTCACCAAAGTTTAAATTTGTTAATGTGATCTTAGCTACATATATGTCAGGAACAGTCGGAGTAGGACCATTTACATCTACTCCATCACCAAAATTAATTACAGTTGCTTGAGTTGCATCATTCAATTTATATTGAAGTGCTGTTTGATCATTAGTTTTATATCTTTTATAAGGGAAATATAAATAAGCAGTTGAAGGACCATAATAAGTAAACTTAAATGTGTACTTGTCACCTGTTCCACGTAACCCATAAACTCAAGAGACGTCTGTTGTTGATTCAGGAGTGGCAACTGGACTAGTAGTACCATTATTATTAACTCAAACTTTTCTTTGAGTAAAACCTAAGTTTTCTAGATTTGATGCACCATTTAAAGAAACACTATAGCCTGCAAAACTTCATTCTGGTGGTTGCGGTTGAGTGGTAGTTGAACTAGCTCCTTTAGTTAGTTCAGCTTGAGATAATAGTTTTTCTTCAAAATTATCGAATCTCTCCGCATTAGACTTTCATCCAGGAAGCTTTGTAAGAACTTCTTGTAACTCTTTATTAGTATTAATAAGATCCTGAGCTTCTTTATCTGTACTCATAAATGAGTCTAATGGTTTAGAGATTATTCCATCATTTATATTCTTGTATGCATCATCAACAAGTTCTTTAATACGACTATATCTTTCTTCAGACAATCCATTTAAAGTAGTTGTTTTAGATTGTAGTGCAGTCTTTAATTCTTTGTATGCAGTTACTAATCCTTGATTAGCACTATCAAATGCTTGTTTATCGCTTTCAGCTTGTTTAATAGCTGATTGTAATGTTGCTGTTATCGATTTAAGCTCATCTAATGATGCATCATTATTTTGTGATGCTGTTTTAGCGGTATCATATGCTGATTTTAAAGTACTTTCAATGTTGGCATAATCAGAATATAAAGCAAGATTCTTACTTTCATTATCAAGTAAATCGGTTAGTGTTTTTCTAGCAGAAGATAGTTGTTGATCAACATTGTTAGTTTCTGTTGTACCACCACTTGAAGGGTTGTTCATTTCTGCGCCACTAGTTGGAGGAGTGGTGGGGTTTTGATTAGGTGTGGTGTTTGCCATATCTCTACTATTACTAGTAGGATTTGGATTAGTACTAGTAGAACTAGAATTAGGGATTAATGAAAGCGCTTGAGTACAGCTTGCAGCTGCTAACATAACAAACGAACCAACACCTAATAAACTAACAAACTTTATAATGGTTTTTCTTTTCATAAAAAAATCGAATTTTTAGCTTTATTTTCCTTATAGAGAACTTTCCTTTCTTAGCTTTAGCGTTTAAGAGCTTCTTCTTCTTCTTCTTCTTCTTCTTCTAGAAAATAAAGGTTTTGACGATTTTATAATGATTATAAAAACGCAGTTTTTGCTTTTACATAAAAATATCAGAATCTTTTTTTGATTCTGATATTTGATGATTTTATTTAACTACCTTGCTACTCATCGTTAAGTTAAAGAATTTATTTTTTAACTCGAAAGAGAACTAGAACCATCCTGTCCTGAATTTGTTGAAGTACTATTTAAAGTAAAGGTTAAATTACCAATATAAGGAGCATTCATACTATCTTCAGTCCCGGGTGATATTACTACCTTATTTAAACCTTGTTTTAGTGTTAAAGTAGTTTTGTTGTTTGCAACACTGCCTTCATTTCCAGTACTATTATTAGTTTTAGATGTATCAAAATAACCTAATGTATTTCAGTTTGTTTTGCCTGTTACAGTGACAGTAACAGAGTTAGTATTATCTATAGATAATTTCAATCCTCTAGAATTGCTAGTTAAGTATGAACCACTAATATAATAATCACCATCTTTAGGAGCATTTACATAGATTGTAAATGTTCTAGCTGTATTAGTATTTGCCGGTGTGTTATTTCTATTTGGAACTGAACTTGGTAAAGGTCGTGCTACAGTACCACCAATTATCCCAACTAAATAAGTCATTGCATTAGCAGGCATTGAATTAGCTAAATTAGTAAACTGAACAACATCTGTTGATCAATCAGCAGCTAAACTATATCCCTTTAATAGATCAACAGTAATTGCAGTTAAAGTGTCGTTTATATTTTCTGTATTTCCAAAAATTTGATCATTAATCTTTGATTCACTTCCAGAATTTGAAGTAAGATACATATTACCAATCATTGGAGCTACTTTAGTATCTGGAACACTAAATTCAATTTTATTTTCACCAAAATTTAGATTAGATAAAGTAAGTTTAGCTACATTAATATCACTAACAGTAGGAGTTTTACCATCTAAGTTATTTTCTGTTCCAAAAGTAATTGGGGTTTGTGTTTCATTATCATTTAACTTATATTGCAAACCAACCATATTAGCATCACCTGTTTTAACTAACTTATAAGGGAAGTATAAATATGCTGTTGATGGTCCATAGTAAATAAAGTCTAATGTGTATTTAGCTCCTGTTTCGCCTAAATTATAGATTCAAGCTACATCTGTTAATGTTTGAGTAGATTGAGTGATTATTGTTGGTGTTGTAGCATTAGCTAAAACTGTTCTTTCAGCAAAACTTCAATTCACACTGCTACTTAAATCAACGCTATAACCTACAAAACTATAGTTAGCAGGCTGTTGCATAGTAGCAGTAGTAATACCTGTTAATTTAGTTTTATCTAATTTATATAACTTAGAGTTAGCAAAACTATCGGCATTTTCTTTTTGCTTAGTTAGCTCTTCTTGATTCATTACAGTTTGAATACTCTGACTAGCTTGTTGAATTAGTTCAACAGTTGGAATGGTGCCACTAACTGGATCTAAGGTTTGCCTAAGAATCTGTTCAGCTTGTTGATATGAAGAATTAATTTTATTCAAAATTGCGCTATATTTTGGATCCTTTAACGATGCTAAAGTAGATTGTTTTTGATTAACAGTATTTTTTAGATCATTATAAGGTGCTAATAAAGCTTTATTAGCTTCATCAAATTTTAGTTTTTCGGCATTTGCATTGTCTATAGCGGTTTGTAAAGTTGAAGTAACCTCCTTAACTTGTTCAACAGTTGCTGTTGAACTATCTGCTGTTTCTTTGGCAGTGTTATACGCAGAAACTAAATTATCTTGAATTTTTGCATAATCTGCATATAATTCAACTTTTTGACTTTGATCATTTAATAATGTATTTAAAGTAGATTTAGCGTTAGCTAATTCTTGACTAGAAACATCGATCGTACCTTGGTTGTTGCTTGGTGTGGTGTCCATGCTAGGCATGTCAACCTTATTCTCAGTACGACTTGGAGCGGTGGGATTTGTATTAGAACTTGAATCAGCACTAGTTGAACCTGAATTAGGAACCAGTGTTATCGCTTGAGTACAGCTTGCAGCAGCAAGCATCACAAATGAACTTATACCTAATAAACTAACAAACTTGATAATGTTCTTTCTTTTCATTTAAACTAAACTAATTAGTTATGCTTAATAGAATTCTATTAAGAATAGAGTATATAAAGTTCAATAAAGACCAAATTTAAATTTATTGTTACTTATGTTAAATTTGTTCGTTATTCCAAGCTTTATAGGAACTTCTTCTTCTTCTTCTTCTTCTTCTAGAAAATAAGGGTTTTGCTAATCATTTCGTGATTGTAAAAACCTAATTTCCCTTTGAGATATAAAAAACATCAGAACGATTAATTCTGACGTTTTAACCTTTTAATAGATTTAAATATTTAGTAAATTTAATTCTTCTAAGTTATTTATTTATTGTCGCATTATTTTATCTTGCCTACTTGGAAAATATTAATTTCCCTATAAACGGAGTTTCGTTAGTACCATCACCACTTATAACTATCTTATTAATACCTTGTTTAAGTGTTAAGGTTCTGTGTCCATTATCAACAACACGGCTCCTAGCCACATCAGTTCTTCTTGTATCAAACGCTTCTAATGTGGTTAAACTTGTTCTTGATGTTACAGATACTGTTAATGAATTAGAAGTACCTTCTGTTTGGAATTTCAACAAACTTTGACCTAAAGTTGAAATATATGATCCACTAATATAATATTGACCAGCAGATGGAGCATTTACAAATATTGTGTAAGTTCTATTTTGTCCGGTTGCCATCGGACTTTTAACTGGGTTATTAACAGTGCCAGCTAAACCTCTTTCATTAGTTCTTGCAATTAGTCCTACTAAGTAACTCGCATTAGTAGGTCGTAAATTTGCTGGTGTTTCACTTGGAATAGCTAAATTTTTAAATTCGCCAAAATATGTAGATCAACCAGAAGTAAGACTATAACCTTTTAATAAATCTACTAAAACAGAAGTTTGGTTACTATTTGTATTGCCAAAGATTTGGTTGTAAATATTTTGTTGGCTATTAACATTAGAAGTAAGATACATATTACCAATCATTGGAGCTACTTTAGCTGGATTACTGGTTGGAACACTAAACTCTACTGTGTTTTCACCAAACTTCAAATTAGATAAAGTAATTTTAGCTACATTAATATCACCAACCGTTGGAGTTGGTCCGTTTGCATTCGTTTGTGTTCCAAAAGTAATAGCTGTTGCTTGTCGTGCATCATTCAACTTATATTGAAGTGCTACTTGATCATTATTTTTAACTAACTTATAAGGGAAGTATAAGTAAGCTGTAGTTGAAGCGCCATAATAATTAAACTTTAATGTGTATTTAGTGTTTGTTCCAGTTAAACTATAAATCCAAGAAACATCAGGTGAACTAACTGGGTTAGAAACTGGACTAGTTGTATTATTGTTTCTAGTTCAAACCTTTCTTTGAGCAAAGTTTAAGTTTTGTAGACCTGTTGAACCAGTAGTTAAATCAACATTATAACCAGCAAAACTTCAGTTTGATGGTTGTTGACTGTTAGTTGAATTAGTTTCAGTTAATTGAGTTCTAGACAATGTCTTTTGTTCAAAATTATTAAACGCATCTACATTTTGTTTTCATCCTGGAACTTTTGTTAGAAGATCTTTGATATCTTGATTTATCTTAGTAATATTCTCAACTTCAGAAGGTGTTCCCATAAATGAATTTAATGGTTTAGATGTTATTTCACTACCTTTATTAAACACTTGATTAACACTATCTCTAATCCGACTGTATTTATTATCAGACAATCCATTTAAAGTAGTAGTTTTAGATTGTAGTGTGACTTTTAATTCATTAAATACAGTTACTAATGATCGCTTAGCATTATCAAAAGCTTGTTTATCACTAGCAGCTTTATCAATTGCTTTTTGTAAATTAGTTGTTAATGATCTAACTTGATCTAATGTTGCATTAGGATTTCTTGATGCAAACTTAGCAGTTTGATATGCCGATTTTAAAGCGCTTAGAATATTAGAATAATTTGAATATAATGCAACATTAGTAGATTCTGTACCAATTAAATCGGTTAGTGTTTTTCTAGCAGCTGCTAGTTCTTGAGCTGCAGGATTAGGTGCTACACTTCCATTTGAAGGATTATTAGTTGTACTTCTACCACTTGAAGGATTATTAGTTCTCACACCACTTGATGAATTGGTGTTACTACTAGACGCACTATTAGTAGTATTTACATCTTTACTAGCAGTGTTTGAATTTGAGTTAGATCTTGAGTTAATAGTTGAAGAACTCGAATTAGGTATCAGTGTAATTGCTTGTGTACAGCTTGAAGCTGTTAACATAACAAATGAACTGATACCTAATAAACTAATAAACTTTAAAGTGTTTTTTCTTTTCATAAAAGTTAAATTAAATGATTTGAATGCAACCCAAATCCATTAAGAATAGTGTATAAAAATAAATAAAGAATAAATTAAATTTAAATTTATTCTTCGTTATCGATAATTTGTTAGTTACTATAAAACTTTTTATTATTACTTCTTCTTACATTTGTTCTAGAAATAAAGGATATTCGCAGTTTTTCTTAGTTAAAAGAAGCTAACCCTAGTTTAGAAAAAAACACCAGAATTGATTATTCTGATGTTTTAAGTTTTTTAACTAATTAGTGTTTATTAAAAGTAAACGCGTTATTTTATTTGATCTTATGCTGTTGGTGTAGTTCCATTTTCAGGTGCAATAGTTGATGAAGCATTCATTAAAGTAAAGGTTAAATTTCCTATAAAAGGAGTGTCACCATTATCAACACCATCTACACCAGTCAAGGTGATCGCGTTAAGACCTTCGTTTAATTTTAAGGTTCTCTTCATTGTCGAACCCTCAGAAGCAGCTCTTTCAGTCATATTATCAGTTTTAGTATTAAAACGTCTAAGCGTGCTTCAATTATCAACCATCACGTTTTTAACGATAAGATCATTATTTTGACCACTTGAGAATTTTAAACCTCTCATTGGTTTTGATAAATAATCACCACTAACATAATAATCACCAGCCATAGGTGCATTTACGTAGATTGTAAATGTTCTAGACGAATTGCTATTTGTTGGGAAGTTATTAGTGTTAGTAATCGAACCAGAATTCATAATTGTACGGTTTTGATTACCACCAACTAATCCGACTAAATAAATAGGCGTATTGATAGTGGTTGAATTCATCATTAGACCGGTAAATTTACCAAAATATGGTTGTCAACTTGATGTAAGACTATAACCTTTTAGTATATCGACTTCAATTGAAGTTGAGTCTGTAGTTGTACTAATAGTATTACCAAAGATAGCATCATACACTTTATTTTGGTTTTGTAGACTCGAAGTCAAATACATATTACCAATCATTGGTGCGACTTTATTTGTAGGAACACTGAATTCAAGTTTGTTTGTACCAAATATTAAATTAGTTAATTTAATCTTAGCTACTTTAATATCACTAACTGTTGGTTTATCACCACTATCAGTTTCACTTGAACCAAAAGTGATAGCTACTGGTTGTTCACTCTCATTTAATTTATATTGAAGACCGATATTTTCAGAATCACTATTTTTAACTAATTTATAAGGGAAATATAAATAACCTGTTGAAGGACCATAGTATTCAAAAGATAAACTATACTTAGCTCCTTCACCACTTAAGCTATAGATTCAAGATACATCTGTTAATGGTTGAGAGTTTTCAGTTGCATCAGTTAACGGAGTAGTATTACCACTATTATTGTTCCAAATCTTTCTTTGAGCAAAGTTTCAGTTTGGAGTCATCGAATTTGATCCTGATGAAACATCAACACTATAACCAACAAAACTGTAATTACCAGGTTGTTGTTGAAACTGTTGAGTATTAGATACTGTAGTAGGTGCAGTTAATTGTTGGCTATTTAGTACTTGTTTAACAAAACCATCACCAAACATATCAGCATTTTGTTTTTCTTTAGTTAGTTTACTACTCTCTGTTGCTGTTGTAATATCATTATTAACTCTTGTTATGTCACTTTCAACAGGAATCATACCATCAACAGGATCTAGTGTTTTAGTTATAATCGCTTTACCTTGATCATAAACATTAGTAAGAGATTTTTTAATTCCACTGTATTTATCTGCTGATAATGATTCTAAGGTTTGAGAAAAAGTATTAAATGTAGTTTTTAAAGCGTTATAAGCAGTTACTAATGCTTCATTTTTACTATTAAAATCATCCTTAGCATTAATAGCATTTTTGATTGCACTATCTAATGCTGAGTTAGCATCATTTATTTCAGTTATAGTTGCATCAGTTTTTGTTGAAACTTCTTTAGCTGTTTGATATGCTGTCATTAAATTACTTTTAATCTTGGCGTAGTCATCATATGATGCTAGATTATTAGCTTCACCATTAATTAAAGTTGTTAGAGTCATCCTAGCACTTGCTAATTCTGGGTTGACAGTATTCATACTAGAATTGGTGTTATCGCTCATCGTTTTGCCTGTATCACCAGCTGAGCTTGAAGGGTTAGAATTAGTGTTTGAAGGATTTTGATTAGTACTCGATGATTTTGGATCAGTACTCGAAGGTTTTGGATTAGGACTTGAAGAATTCGAATCTATATTAGATTTGGAAGTAGGTACTGGAACGACCGCTTGAGTACAACTAGCAGCTGCTAAAGCAACAAAAGACCCAACACCTAATAAACTAACGAACTTTAAAATGTTTTTTCTTTTCATAAAAAATGAATAAAATAACATTAACCAAAACTATCAAAAGTAAATTGAATTTAAATAAAGGGTTAATTAAATTTAAATCTATTATTTATCATTGACAGTTTATTAATCAATACAAAATTCCCGAGAGTCACTTTTTCATTCTTTTGCTTCTAAAAATTGGGATTTTATTTATTTTTTTCTTAATACATTGAAGCTAAAGATAACTTTTAACAAAGAAAACACCAGAATAAAGGGTTCTGGTGTTTGATTTTTTAAGTTAATTATGCCTATCGGATTAATACTACGATGCTGATCCAGTTCCACCTTCAGGCATACCACTTGATGAACTATTACTTAAAGTAAAGGTTAAATTACCAATGAATGGAGTATTGTTAGTATCACCATTGATAAGTATCTTATTAAGACCTTGTTTAAGGTGTAATGTTCTTTTCATATTGTTTGCTACAACATTACTACTAGTATTACCAGTATTAAATGTTTCTAATGAAGTGAAATTACCACTTGCCATTGGAACAGTGACAGTTACTGTATTAGTATCATCATTAGCTTTAAATATTAATGATCTTGATTGGCTATTAGATGAAATGTACGATCCACCAAAGTAATAATCACCATCCATGGGTGCATTTACATATATTGTAAAGGTTCTTTGGGCTCCAGTTGCAGTTGGAGTTTTAACTGCATTAGTATCACTAGATAGAGTTCTTGATCCATTACCTGCAATAAATCCAACTAAATAGCTTGGAGTAGTTGCTTGTGTAGTTGAAGATGTTCCATTTGGAACAGTTAAATTTTTAAATTCACCAATATATGTTGATCAACCAGAAATTAAACCATAACCTTTTAATAAATCTACTGTAACTGAAGTTTGGTTGTTAGTTGTGCTATTTGTATTTCCAAAGATCTGATCGTAAATTTTATTTTGACTATCAACATTTGAAGTAAGATACATATTACCAATCATTGGAGCGACTTTAGCAGCATTATCTTCATCTGTTGGAAGACTAAATTCTAACGTGTTTTCACCAAACTTTAAGTCTGTTAACGTGATTTTAGCTACATTAATGTCAGCTACAGTTGGTGTAGGATTCATTTCATTATTAGAATCCGTCATTCCATCAGCAACTAGAGTTTCAGAAGAACTTCTAGCCATAGGAGCACCGCCATTAGATGGAGTTCCTTCTACATTTGTAGAAGCACTTATTGGTGCAGCTTGACCTGATTGGAAGTTAATTGTTTTTGGACCAGATTCGTTTAACTTATATTGAAGTGCAACAGAATTCATATCACCAGCTTTAACTAACTTATAAGGGAAGTATAAGTATCCTGTAGATGGTCCATAATAAACAAATTTTAATGTGTATTTAGTTCCTGTTCCAGCTAAACTATATATTCAAGAAACATCACTTGAAGAAACTGGATCAGCAACTAAACTAGTAGTACCATTGTTACTAATCCAAACTTTTCTTTGTGCAAAGTTTCAGTTTGGAATCATACTAGAACCACTAGTACCACTTACATCAACACTAAAACCTACAAAACTCCAGTTTACAGGTTGATCTTGATTATTAGTCGCATCACTTCCTACAGATAAATTATCTTTAGATAAGGCATTCTTTTTAAAATTATCAAACTCTTCTGCATTTTGTTTTCATCTTGGAAGTTTACTAAGTGCTTGACTTAGATCTTGATTAGCTTTAGTGATATTTTCAATACTAAGACGTTCACCCGTTAAAGAATCTAATTTGTTAGTTATTATTCCACTACCTGTATTAAATAATGGAGTAAGTGTATCTCTAATCGCACTATATTTATCTCCAGATAAACTACCTAAAGTAGTTTCATTAGATTGTAATGTAATTTTTAACTGATTGTATGCAGTTACTAAAGCTCGATTAGCATTATCAAAAGTTTGTTTTTCACTAGCAGCTTTATCAATTGCTGTTTGTAATGCAGTTTGGATAGATTTCAGATCATCTAATGATGAATTAGCATTTCCTGCTTCATTTTTAGCAGTGTCATATGCTGTTTTTAAATCGCTTTCAATTTTGCCATAATCAGAATACAAGGCGATGTTATCGTTTTCAGTATTGAGTAAATCTGTTAGTGTTTTTCTAGCAGTTGCTAATTGTTGCTCAGCACTATTCATTTCTTGACCATTATCAGTATTAGCATTATTACTAGACATACTGTTGGTCATACCAGTGTTACTACTAGAAGTACCTGATTTAGGGACTGGTGTAATCGTTTGAGTACAGCTAGCAGCTGCTAACATAACAAACGATCCTACACCTAATAAACTAACAAACTTTAAAATCTTATTTCTTTTCACTTGAAGTAACTAATGAATTCGTACTTAATCAAAATTCATTAAGTAAAGAATATATAAAGTTCAATAAAAATCAAATTTGAATTATTTTAATTGATGAATAACTAAATTGTTATCTAATGCTTTTAAGATGTCATTTTTTAGAAACAAAAGATTTTGTAAATCTTTATTGTTCATTAAAAACGATATCTCTGTTTCTATATAAAAAACACCAGAAAAATGTTCTGGTGTTAAAAATTTTATTTAACTGGTTTCGTTTATTTTTTATTCTTAATAACTATTATTAAGCATTAGGTGTTGAAGGATTCATTAAAGTAAATTTAAGGTTTCCAAAATCAGGAGCATAACCATCAGCTTTACCATCAACACCGGTAACAACGATTTTATTTAAACCTGCGTTTAGTTTTAATGTTTTAGTTGTGGCAGGTTCAGTAACAACACCATTGTTTGTATTTGATGAATCAAATGTAACTAACTTAGTAGTTCAGTTACCATCTGTTTGATTTGTACCATTACCAGGAGTTTTAATTTTTAAAATACTGTTCTCAGTACTTGTAGTATTTGTAAATTGTAATCATCGGTTATGTTGATCGTCATTTTGTGTCCCTGAAATATAAATTCCACTTACATAATAATCACCAGTCTTAGGGGCATTTACATAGAAAGTATAAGTTCTAGCGGTTTTTTGATCCATTGTTACTTGTGGAGTTTTAATTACATTATGTAAAGAACTTTCATTCATAAGAGCACGAGCATCTGTTCCACCTACAAATCTAATTAAATAATAACTTTGGTTTTGTACGTTTTGATTGTCTAACATCAAACCAGTACCAGTATATTGACCAAATACTGTTGATCATCCAGCTGCTAATCCATAACCTTTTAAAAAGTCAACACTAACAGTTGTTGAATTACCTGTAGTACTTTGTGTATTTCCAAAAATCTGATCATAAATAGTCGTTTGACTATTTTGATTTGAACTAAAGTACATATTTCCAATCATTGGAGCTACTTTAGTGGTTGGAACACTAAATTCAATTGTGTTTTCACCAAAAGCTAGATTAGGGATCATCACCTTAGCTACATTAATACTATCAACTGTCGGAGTTGGACCACTTGCATTTGTTTGATTACCAAAAGTAATCAAAGTTGGTTGAGTTGCATCATTTAATTTGTATTGCAACCCAACATTAGTACCATCAGCTTGTTTAACTAACTTGTAAGGGAAATATAGATAACCAGTTGATGGTCCATAATAAGTAAATTTTAATGTGTATTTAGCACCAGTTCCTGCTAAACTATAAATTCAAGATACATCTGTTAATGGTTTATTAGTTTCACCTTCACCGTTAGCACTAGCTGATTCAGTAAGTCTTACTGGAGGAGTTTGAATATTTCAAACTGTTCTAGTAGCAAAACTATAATTAACATTATCTAAACCAACACTATAGCCAACTAGGCTATAGTTACTTGGTGCTTGCATCATATGAGTACTATCAACATTAGTTAGTTTAGAACTATCTAATTTATAAAATTGATAGCTACTAAACATATCAGCATTATCTTTAAATGGTTTAAGGGTTTGTTGATTAGTATTATCTTGAATACCTTTAATTGCTTGAGCAATAGCTTGAGTAGTAGGGCTAGATCCATTAATTGGATCTAGTGTATTAGCAATAATCTGTTCAGCTTGATTGTATGAAGTATTTACTTTATTTAGGATTGCGCTGTATGAAGCATTACTTAATCCTAATGAATTTATCTTAGCTTGTTTTTGACTTATTGTCGTTTTTAAACCTGCATAAGCCATTAATAGATCTCTATGAGATTCATCAAAGTTGTTTTTATCTTCAACAGCTTTATCAATCTCTTTTTGTAAAGTTGAAGTAGCATCTTTAACTTGTGTTAGGGTTGCTGATGAATTTTGTAAAACTTGTTCAGCTGATGCGTATGCAGTTTGTAAAGTATTTTGAATCTTTGCATAATCTGCATACATACCCACGTTAGTGTTTTTAGTATTTAATAAATTTGTTAAAGATGCTTTTGCAGTTGTTAATTCACTGTTATCAACACCTTGTGTTGGTTTTAACTCAGAATTAGGAATCATCGAAATTGCTTGAGTACAACTTGCAACTGCTAAAGCAACAAACGAACTAATACCTAGCAAACTAACGAACTTTAATATGTTTTTTCTTTTCATAAAAATCAAATTGATAAGGATTCGTAAATAACTCAGATCTATTAAGAAAAAATGGATAAAATTTAATAACCAAATTTATTTAACATTATTCTTGCTTATAGTGAATTTGATAGTGACCCAAGACTTATAAGAGCTTCTTCTTCTTCTTCTTCTTCTTCTTCTTCTAGAAATAAAGGATTTTAGGGTCATATTTGAGATTGCAAAAACGTTACTTTTGTTTTCATATAAAAAACACCAAAACCTTGATAAGTTCTGGTGTTTGTAATCTTATTTACTAACTTAACGAATAGTTAAATCGTAAGTATTTTTCTATAGATTTTTCACTTTAAAATTCTGTTTGTGAATGCAGTTATTATTTTGCATCAGAAGAACCTGCATCCATAGAACTATTAGCATCCATGCTAGTTTTCAATGTAAATGTTAAATTACCAACATAAGGAGTAAGGTTAGTACCCATTCCTGTAATAATTATTTTGTTTAGTCCTTTTTGAAGTTTTAAGGTTTTACTAGCATTTGGCGCACCAATAGCTTGAACACTCATAGCTGAAGGATTAGATTGGGTAGTAACAGTAGAAGTAGTAGTTTCTTTAACGATATTCTTTTCAGTTTGTGTATCAAAAATTCCCAGTGTATTTCAATCACCTAAAGATTTAACTTGGAATACAACAGAATTACTAGTATCTGTAGTGTTATTTGTAAATAATTTTAGATATCTTATTCTTCTACTCTTTGTTCCTGTTGTGTCAGTAGTTGTATCACCATTTAGATATGACCCACTAATATAATAATCACCCTCTTGTGGAGCGTTTACATAAACTGTAAGTGTTCTGTGTTCACCTTGTCTGTGAGGAGATGTTGGTGATGTTGGAACACTCTCTGCATCGTTTCGACCAACACCACCACCAATAAATCCAACTAAATAGGTTGTAGCAGCTTTTGTTGATTCTTGACCATCCGCTTTTTCATTATTTAAATCAGTGAATTGACGAACATATTCTAAATAACTAGCACCAAGACCATAACCTTTTAATAAATCAACTGATACAGTTGTTTTATTGTCTTGTTGAGATGATTTACTTCCAAAAAGATCATCATAAATTTTATCTAAATTTTGTTCTGAAGAAGTTAGATACATGTTCCCGATCATAGGAGCTACTGTAGCAGGATCTTGATCATTTTTTGGAACGCTAAATTCTAATGTATTTTGACCAAAATTTAAATTTGTTAATGGAATTTTAGCAAGTTTAATGTCATCAACTGTTGGGGCTTCATTCATTACAGCAGGTGTAGCTGCAGACATCTCCTTGTCAGCAGTAGTTTCAGGAGAAACATCTGTATTTTCAGATTCTGAAGGTTTTGTATCTTTTGGTTCGCCTTCAACTTCTTTAGCCATTACCACAGATTCTTTTGGGGCTTCCTTATCTTCCATTGCTCCTTTAGTTTTTGGTTCACTTGCTGGTGTTTCAGTAACTTCAGTAGCTTGTGTTCCAAAATTAATAGCTGTTTCAACTCCACCATTTAATTTATATTGAAGTGCTACATTATCACCATCTTTAACTAATTTATAAGGGAAATATAAATAAGCTGTAGATGAAGAACCATAATAATTAAAGGTTAATGTGTATTTTGCATCTTTTCCAGCTAAACTATAGATTCATGATACATTGGTTAATTTTTTAGAATCTTCTTCAGATAGTGGTTTATTCTTACCATTTTCATTTATCCAAACACTTCTATAAGCGTAATTTCATGTAGGAAGGTCAGTAGTTGAATTGGTAGAATCTGCTGGACTTTCACTACCTGCAACAGCTGGTTGAACACCACTTCCACCTGCACTAGATCCTGCAGGTGCACTAGCAGCAGGCTTAGGAGCAAAATTTAAATCAATACTATAACCAACAAAGCTATAGTTTCCAGGTTGGGTTCCTGTTATATCTGATCCTGTAAGCTTTGCTTTATCAATAACTTCTTTAACAAAACCATCACTAAACATCATAACGTTTTGGATTTGTTCTAATAAGTTAGTACCAGTTGCATCTTTAAGTTTTTGATTAGCTTCAGAAACTTTAGTAGGATCTAATGGCACACTTCCATCCATTGCTTCTAACGGTTGGTTAGTTAGCGTTTTACCAGCATCAAACAATGGAACTAAGACATCTCTAATTCTACTGAACTGAGGATCTTTTAATCTTTCTAAAGTACTAGTTTCAGTATTAACAGTAGTTTTAAGTTCTTGATAGTTGCTAACTAATGATGCATTCTTTTCATCAAAAGCTTTTCTACTACTATCAGCTGTTGAAATTGCTGTTCTTAAACTGGCTTCAGCATCCTTAAGATCTTGAATTGATGAAGCAGTATTATTAAGAACAGCCTGACCTGTGTTGTATGCTTTATTAAGAATGTCTTGGATTTGTAAATAATCCGCATACATCTTAACGTTATCATTTCTAGTATCTACTAAAGAAGTTAATGCATCTCTTGCATCCATTAACTCTTTCGTAGGATCAGCAGGAGTTGTGTTAGAGGTTTGATTTGGGTTTATGGTGGAAGCTTGGCTACAACTAGCAGCAGCTAACATCACAAATGAACCTATACCTAATACGCTTACAAATCTTAAAATGTTTTTTCTTTTCACTTTAAGTTAGTTAGCTTAATGAATTTGAACTTGATTCAAATCCATTAAGGAAAGAATATATAAAGTTCAATTCATAGAATAAATCGGTTTTATTTTCGCCTATGAGTCTACGAAGCACCCCCCCGAGAACGTGTGGAGTTTCTTTAGTTTATGTTTTTCTTTTATTTCATGAAAAATAAAGGGTTATGACGGTTTTTGATTATAAGCACAACTACTTCCAGGAATTTATTTATTTCAGATAAATTCACATCTATAAATCAAAAATTGACTATTTTTAATAAAAAAAAAGACTAACCCTAAGGTTAAGTCATCATCCTATAAAAATGATTTTAAACTACCAGCCTAATTATCAAAGTTAGACAAAGATTAAACCACCTATTTCCTACCTATAATAACTCCCAGATCTTTCTGCTAACATCCTCTGGTTATTACTACTATGTCTCTTCTTTAACTTCTTTTGTTGTTTCTCTAACTCTTTTAAATAAACCCCATCATCACATTGGATGACAAAAGAAAAAAAAGAAAACGGGTTAATCTGTTTACGGGTAGATGAAATCATACTAAATGCAGTTTTTCTAAACCTTCGATAAACAAAGCTATACCAATAAATCAGATACATATAACTAAAAAACATAAAGATCATAAAATTACCAACCATAAATAATAAGATGATTCTTTTTTGATTAATCTTATTACTGATCGGATTAAATTGATCCGTTAAAAAGATTAATAGGGTTGCTCAGATCACAAACGAGATCCAAACCGCCAAATACAAAATTAAAAAGATTAATCAGTTTTCTCCACCTGATTTTAAGTATTGGTTTTTTAACTTGTTATAAACAAGTTTTTCATTAGCTCGTTCACTTTTTAATACAAAATAAAAAAAACCAAATACTGGTACAAGAAATAACCAATTAAAAATCGTTTGTCTTAAATAGTGCTTAGCTTGATTATTAGCACTATAATAAAAAAACTGTTGCCAGTTTAAATGATCTGCTTTTTTAATATTGGCTAACTTATTATTTTGTCAGATCTTTGGCAAACGATTATTATTAATTGGAATTACTCTATTAGACACCATATCAGCTTATTTTTTAATTCCATTTTGTTGGTTATAATATGCACTAGTAAAGAAGTTAATTAATACGGGGATTACCCATTGATAAAAATATGATTTAATATCATTCTTTTGATTATCTTTATCATTAATGATACTGTATAAGATTGATGTAATCGGAAAACTAGGAATCTCCATCGTTTTATTACTAGGGATCGCTACACCCATATAATCGAAGTAGTTCTTAATATCAGGTGAATTGGTTTGCACGTAGATATTAGTATAAGGACTTAGTGCACCTGCAGCTGATTCTAGAAAAATACTTGCATTAGTTAGTACTAATCCTTTAGTAATTGGATCAATCATTAACTCAGAATTAGGTGCGGTTTTAATGGTAATCCCCACTTCAGTTGGAACATTACCAAATAATTTATGAACAGCGATCAGATCTGCTCTAGTTACTGAACTAAAGCCAAAGTTGTTCTTATCTACAAAATAAGCACCATCAATCTCAGTGTGGTATTGTTTGAAAAACCCACTATTGATCCCAATCTTTTGATAACGATATAACAAGATTCTTTGGGTTAATTCACTTAATCACGATTCGTGATAGATCGGATAAAACGACATGAACGAATTAAGTAGATCTAAGAATAAATCTCGATCGAGATTGTAATAAATATACTCGTTGAACTTTTCTCAATCACTAGGATCAATATTAGCTTTTTTTAATCGTTCAACAATCTTAAACGGATATTCATCATATTCAGTTTTAATGATCGGATAGTTATCATCCCCATTATCTGAAGTAGTGTCATGAAAATCTTGCACAATATTAGGAATAACCGCATTGGGATTATCTTTTAATAGCTTCTCTTTAGAAGCTGATAACAACAATTTTTCTTTCAGAATTCTTTTTCTGGTATTCTCGTTGTTCTTTTTGTTGTTATATATCCCGTATAACGGGATATTAGCCAACGGCACAGTCGTAGCAACCACTAAAAAACCCATCAATCCTAATGTCACCTTAACTGGTTTTCTAATCTTATGTTTTCTAAGCTTTTTATTAGCTGATCTTTTAAAGATATTGGTCATTGTTACTAATAATAGTGATTAAAATTTCCTAATATTAATGAAATGGTCAGATATGCTAATGACTTGATTATCTAATTATATATAAAAATTAAGTAATCTGCGAGTTTTATTATATTAATATTTATAATATTATTTGGATTATGAAACGAGCAGATTATTGCGTAATTGGGATTGGTCGGTTTGGAATCAAGGTTGCTTCTAAACTCAAAGAATTAGGCTGTAAAGTCCTAATTCTTGATAAGAATAAAGAAAAGATTAATCTAGAAGCAAAACGTTTTGATTTTGCGATCAATCTTGATGCCACTGATATTATGTCCTTATCAGATGTTGGGATTAACAACTTTGATACGGTGATCTTATCAGTAAGTAGTATTGAAGAATCAATTATTATCGCCACCAACTTAAGAGAACTTAAGGTTAAAAATATTATTGCACGAGCTAAAAACGATGTGCACAAACGTGTTCTTAAAACCTTTGGGGTTAAAGAAGCTGTGATTCCTGAAGAAATCGTTGGTGAAAACGTGGCAATGCGAGTAGTTCACAGTATTAACAGTGAGATCATCTCGATTGATGATGATATCTCATTAGTAAGAGTGTATGCTAATTCAAAAGATGTCGTTAATAAAACCTTAGTTGATATTGATGTAAGAAACAAAACCAAAGCTAATATTATCTCGATTACTAGAGAATACAAAAGTATTTATCCGATCACAGCTGAAACTGTCATCTTAAAAAACGATCTAGTTACAGCTGCTTGTAATAATGCTGATATCTCAAAGTTTTTAAAACTTATGAGTTCAGATAATTCTTAACTAACTTAAATGTATGTACAACCATAATTTAATAGAAAAAAAATGACAAAAGATCTGAAATAACAATAAGATCTATTCTTTTCAAATTGAAAAGAATAAACCTAAATATTACATTCTAGATATGTTTCCTTATCCTAGTGGAAAAGGTTTACACGTTGGTCATGTTAAGGCTTATATGGCAACTGATGTAGTATCAAGATGAAAAAACGCACTAGGGTTTAATGTACTTCACCCTATTGGTTGGGATGCTTTTGGTTTACCAGCTGAACAATACGCGATTCAAACTAATAACCACCCAGCCCAATTTACCCAAGAAAATATAAATAACTTCCGAACACAATTAAAACGCCTTGGGTTTAATTATGATTATCGACTAGAAGTTGATACTACTAATAAAAACTACTTTAAATGAACACAATGAATCTTTAAAAAACTATATGAACACGGTTTAGCTTATCAAGCTGATATAGAAGTTAACTGGTGTGAGCAGTTAGGAACTGTACTAGCTAATGAAGAAGTATTAACTGACGAGAACGGAAATAAGATTTCTGAACGTGGATCATATCCAGTCATCAAGAAAAAGATGAGACAGTGGGTGCTGAAGATTACAGCATTTGCTGATGAATTAATTGATGATTTAGCTAATCTTAACTGACCTAATTCAATTAAAGCAATGCAAGTTAATTGAATTAATAAATCAGTTGGTGCAACTATTAAGTTTGAGATTGATCAACTAAAAGAACATTCAATTGAAATATTCAGCTCAAGAGCTGATACATTATTTGGAGCTAGTTTTATTGCACTAAGTTTTGATCATCCTTTAGTTAAACAAAAACTAATAACTAATAAAAATCAAGAGATCGAACAATTTATTAAAAATAATAGTATTGATCAAACCGTAAGATATGTTGGAATCAATACCAATTATTTTGCGATCCATCCAATTACTAAGAAAAAAATCCCAATCTATTTAGCAGACTACATTCTTAGTGATTATGGAACTGGAGCTGTGATGGGTGTACCAGCTCATGATGAAAGAGATTATCAGTTTGCTAAACAATATGATCTAGAGATCATTCCGGTTATTAAAGCTGATACATATCCTTATTTATTAGATGGAGAACACATCAATTCAGACTTTAATAATGGTTTAAATAATGAACAAGCAATTGAAAAAACAATTGCTTATCTACAAGAACATAAATTAGGTGATAAAAAAGTTAATTACAAATTACGTGATTGGATCTTCTCTCGACAAAGATACTGAGGAGAACCATTCCCAGTTCTATTTGATGAAGAAGATAATATCTACTTACTAAAAGATAGTGAACTACCATTAGAATTACCTAACCTAACTGATTTTTCACCTAATAAGGATGGTTTGCCACCACTTGCTAATGCAAGTGATGAATGATTGCATCCAGTAATTGACAATAAAAAATATGTTCGAGAAGTTAACACGATGCCTCAATGAGCAGGATCTTGTTGATACTATCTAGCTTATCTATTAAAGTTAACTGATCTAAATCAAAATGATGGTGATCAAAATTACTTAGCTTTAGATAGTGAAAAAGCAAAAGAGTTATTTGATCACTTCATGCCAGTTGATCTATATGTTGGTGGGCAAGAGCATGCCGTATTACATTTATTGTATGCAAGATTTTGATACAAATTCTTACATAAGATTAACATCGTTAGTTCGATTGAACCATTTAGTCAACTAATCAACCAAGGTATGATCTTAGGTGAAGATGGTACCAAGATGTCTAAATCTAAAGGTAATATCATCAACCCAGATGATTTGGTCCTATCTCATGGTGCTGATACGATCAGAACGTACGTAATGTTCATGGGTCCATTAAATGCTAGTCTTGCATGAAACTCGAACGCACTAAATGGAACAAGAAAATTCTTAGAAAGAGTTTACAACTTATTTGATCGCGTTGAAATCAACGACGCAACAAGCGAGAACCTAAATTATGATTATCATAATTTTTTAAAGAACGTTAACAAGCATCTAGAAAACTACGAATTCAATCTAGTTGTAAGTGAAATGATGATCTTTATTAATTCATGTTACAAACAAACCCAAATTAATAAAGAGATGATCACTAACTTCTTGATCGTCTTATCATTCTTTGCTCCTTATTTAGCAGAAGAATTAAACAATAAACTAAATAATCAAACCTTACTATACAAGATGAGATTAGCTAAATGGGATGAAGCTTATCTAGTTAAAAACACCACAACAGTCTCATGTAGTATTAACGGTAAGTTTAAATTAGTTCATGAGTTTGATCTTGATGCAGAACAAGATGAGGTTGCCAACTACTTCCTAAACCAAGATCTAATTAAGAAAAACCTTGAAGGTAAGAACTTAGTAAAAACAATCTTTGTTAAGAATAAAATAATTAACTTCATTATTAAATAAGAACTAGAAAAAAATATCACCAGGTTTTATCCTGGTGATATTTTTTATATTTAATTCGCGCTAAGTTAGTTTTTAAAATTATTAGTTTAGGTTTTTATTAACCTACTTTTTTATATCTGAAGTGTAAGGTGTGTTTACCAACTACGTGGTTGTGAATTGCGTGCATGAAATCACCTACGTAGTAAGGTTTGTTTAAGTGGTTCTTTTCACTACGGTGATTTTTGTGATAACTTAATTCACTAGCATCCACATCTAAACCATAAACAGTTACGGTGTAAGTGTGGTCTGCATTTGGTGGATAACAACCAAAGTACATTAATGAGTTTTCAAGTGAAGTTGAAGTAAATCCTTCAGGTAAGATTCCTCCAAGATCATTAGTTTTGTTGTTAGCTACTAATGTTTTGTTAACACTTGAGTTGTGACCTTGTCATAGCATGTTTTCACCATAAGTAGCTTGCTTAGAATCAACTCAAGCCTTGTGATCAAGGTAAGATTGGTTTTCAGCAATCTTGTTAGTTTTAACATTCACTGCAACCCAGTGAATGAAGCTAAACCCAATTACAGCAACTGCATCGAAGTCTTCAACTAAAACAGCATAACTTTTAGCATTAGGAATAGCTTCTCATTCTAGATCTAATGAATAAGAAGGGAATGGTGTACCGTTTTTATTATCATGAGCACCACCGTGTAAAGCTAGATAACCATCAGCTCCAACCATCTTTGATCAGATTTTGCTATTATTACCGATTGAATATTTTTTCATTATTCTTATAACTCCGTATCTCTTATTGTGGTTTGTACCAGAAGTGTAGTTCGTGTTCACCTACAGTGTGGTGAATGATCTTTTCATTAAGATCAGTTAAAGTATAGTGTTTAGCTAGATCTAAGTGATCTACATCTAAACCATATACTCTTACTGTGTATAGGTGTGTATCATCTGGTGGAAGTGGTGGTAAGTAGTCACTAGCAGCTTCAGGTGTGTTTTTAAATGCACCTGGAACACACTCAATAATTACACCCTTAGAACTTTCAGTTGCTCCTTGAGCTGTTGAGTTTAATCCTTGAATAATGTTCTTATCATTAATATTAGCAGCATAAGCTAATTCGTTAGACTTAACATTAGCTACAACTCAGTGAATGAATGATTGTCCAATTACTCGAGATGCTTCATAGTCTACCATTACTACAGCATAGCTTTTAGCATCTTCAATTTTGTCTCACGTTAAATCTAAACTTTCATAACGATTGTTGTTCATTTTAACGGTTTCATTTCTTAAATAAACACCATCAGCAGTTTCACTAAAGCAACTTGATCAGATGGCGTGTTTCTTTTTCATATCCATATTAATTATTCACCTCAAATAATTATCAATATAATTATTTAATTAATTATATAGCCTTTATATTATTTTTAATAAATATTAATTGAGATCAAGTTAATAAATATCTTTAAACTAAAAATCAACGTGATCAGGGTGTAAATCTAAGCTGGTATTTTCATTGATTTGATCAATGATTTTTAGATCTTTTTCATCAATTCTAAAACTAAAAAGATCAAAGTTAGATTTGATTCGTTCTGGGGTTTTTGATTTAGGTAAGGGAATAATATCTTTTTGCATAATCCAATTAAGGATTAGTTGAGCAACTGTTACCTTATATTTTTTAGCTAACTTCACCAATGTCTTATTATCTAGTACATTTGCTTGAGCAAATGGTGATCAAGCTTGAACAGCGATATTATTTTTTTGACAATATTCAACGATCTCAGGTTGCATATATCCTGGATGAAATTCGATTTGATTAACCATTGGTTGAATCTTAGCAGTTTTTTTAAGTGCTTTGATATGATGAACTAAAAAGTTGCTTAAGCCAATTGCTTTAATTTTTCCTTGTTCATAAAGCTCTTCCATTGCTTTTCAAGTCTGCGCATTTATCTCTTGTCAATTATCCTTAAAATCCTTACCAATTGGTCAATGAATTAACAACAGATCTAAGTATTCAAGATCAAGATCGTTTAAGATCTTATTAAACGCACGTTTGGTTGATTCATAACCCTTATCATCGTTTCAGATCTTTGAAGTAACAAAGATCTCTTTACGATCAATTCCTGATAACTTGATTGCTTTACCAACTGATTTTTGGTTCTCATAAATCTCAGCACAATCAAGTTGGCGATAACCAACTTCTAATGCATATCTAACAACATCAATGGTTTGTTGACCATCTTCTAATTGATAAGTCCCAAAACCAATCGAAGGGATTACATAATTATTAGCTAACAAATTATATTTCATAACTTTTATTTTTAAGCTTAAAATATATTAGGTTTTAAGATATCATAAGCTTTAATCTTATTAATAGCTCCTATAATTATTTTTAATATATCCTATTAGGATATTATTAATAACCAAAGTAAATATTATAAAAGAATTATTTAAATAAATAACAAATATCCTTTATAATAAATTGGGAAAGTTATTAAGTTATTACTAAGCTGACACAAATTTAGATAGATATTAGTGATCAATTTAATAACAAAACTTAGATATCTTAACTACTATAAAACTAACACCACGACTTATTGATCCCAATTATGATCTTTAATAAATCTAAAGATCTGCTACTAAGCAAACCAAAGATCTATATTAACCTAAAATGTAATGTGATTTCCAACCTTGTTGGTGTTAGTTTGAATAATGTTATCTTACAGATCGAATACGATTGATCGGTTGAAAAAAAACACAAAAGAAAGTTAATTAATAAGATCGACCGATTAATCGATGAAAGCTGAAACAGCGATCTGAAAAAAATCATCAACAAGTTTAAACGCTTACACCGATGAAATAACGATGAAATCGATTATTTTGCTTCAAGAATTATTAACTTACAAAAGAACGAATTAAACTTATTCTTAAGCAATCGTCGACCTGATGATTGACTAGACAAGAAAAAGAAAAAGAAGAATAAACTAATTTAGATGAGAAAAAAAATATTAAGCCTTGTAGGGCTTAATATTTTTATATTGTTTAGTTGATTAAGATAAGTTCTTCTTATCTTTAGGTGCTGAGATTGGTTTGTCTTCTTCTTTTTTATCATCATCAGAATCAGCATCATAATCATGGTTGAAGATTGCATCACCATACATCGCTTGGAGTTTTTCCATAAACTCTGCCATTTTTCTCACATCATCTGATGCTCTGGGATCGTTGACAATATCTTCTTGGATCTTTTCAACGATGCCTTCAAAACCGTTGTTGGCAAAATTGTTTAGATCAAAGTTTTCAGCGCCAACTAGGTTTTTGGTGTAGTTTAATAGATCATTATAAGCAGCCATCTGATCAAAACCAAGTGCTAATAATAGTTGAGATTCAGTAATATCGTCTGAAACGTTTAGACGTTCTTTCAACTCTTCTTTAGTCATCTTTAGTTTTTCAGCTAGTTTATTTAACATCTTGATTGATACTACTTTCTTGAATTTCTTTAATTAAAGCTTTAGCAATAATTAATTGTTTAGTATGATATTTAGTTATTTTAAAAAAATAATTATGTTTTTTCAAGAATAAATTCGTCTTATAAGATAGATCTTGAAAATTATTGCGTTGCTTGATGTGCAAGAAAAACCCGATCATACCAAACCCAATAATAATGACGAATGAAATTAAGAATAACCTTGAAGCTGTGGCTTGGGTTGAGTTTTGAACTTGGTTATTAGGATCCATGATAATCGTACGATTAACATTATTTGGATCAGATAGGCTTAGATAGATTCCCACCCCAAAAACAATGATCCCAATAATAAATCCAATCAATATCAAGATCATTGGTTGTTTTTTATTTTTTAAACAAGTGTCAATCTCGTCGATTATTTGGCTAGGGTTCCAATTGGATCTCATGGTTCTAGTAATCTTACAGGTTTGTCAAACTCTTTAGTTAGTTTTAATTGTTCAATTAACTGGTTAAATAATTGTTGATTGATAGCAACTTGGTATGTATATTTCTTGAAATAAGAATCAGAGATTACAAAATACCCAGCATGACCAATATCTTGACCTCAAGAGTTTTCAATCTTTCACTTATTAACAGTTAACTTATCCATTTCTTCAACTAGATATTGGTAAGCTTGTTTATTCTTGTTAGCTTTAACTAATGCGTTGAATTCAGCATCGATCTTATTGAACTTATCTAAATCTAAATCAACCCCAGTAATTAACATTGCATGGTTGATTGATGATAATCAATAATCTAATTGTTCAGATTTAGATAATGAAAGATCGACATTAAATAATGTTTCATAATCAAATGATTGGTCATCCCAGAAGGTTTTAGCATCATTTAAGTAGATGTTTTTAACTTCACAACCAAATCATACAGGTTGAGAGTTAACTAATTGTTTAATTGTTAAATAACTAAATAATGCTTGTTCAACATTGTAGTGTAAGATCTCATCTGATTCAATTACGTTGTTTAGATATTTAACACTGAAAGTTTGGTTAAATGGTTTGTTTTCTGCTGGTGCATTGATTACAGAAATGAAACCTTGTTTTTCAATTAAATGCTTAAAGTATTTGTTATAGAAGGTTAAAGGAGTGTAATTAGTTTCAACAACTTTTTTAGGTACGTAATTAAAGTGTGATTCAGATTTATCAGCACTGTCTTTTTTAATTACTTTAGTGTAACTAAAGTTGAATTTAGATGGTAATTCACCATAGATTGAACTTAATAAGTAAAACACTTCATCTAAACATTTAGTTTTAATCTTATTAAGTTCAGCTTCAGATTTATCCTTGTTTTCAATAATCTTGCTAGCTGCTTTATTTAGTTTTAAATTAATCAAGTAGTTAAGTCTTGTAGTTGAAGCGCTGTTAGCAAGATCAGGCATAACAGATTTGGGCACTAAACCATACTTCTTAATTAAGTTGGTTAGCATTGTTCATTGCCCACCATCAGCTACTCCATTTCTTAGAATAAATGATAGAGTACGATCACTTAGTTTTTTATCTCTTAATTCAGTTACTGTTTCTAAAAAATAATTTGCTTTTTCAAATTTATCTCAGAATGCAAGATAACTTTGAGATAACTCTAGATCATCAATATTTAATTCTTTACCTAAGTGATATCTTAATAAATTAACCCCAGCAAAGATCCAACATCTTCCAGTTTGGAACTGATTAGTTATTGGTTGAGCACTTAAATCTAGATTAAATGATAAAGAGTTCTTACTAAAGTTATAACCATTGTAAGATACACCCTTAACACCTGTAGTGTTTAAGATATTAGTTAGTTGTTTATTAAATTTTGAACGAGATAAGCTGTTAAGTTGTTTTAGTGAGTCTTTTAATTCTAATTTTGCCATTATTATTTAACTCCTTTCTTGTTAGCACCTAATGGGTCGTAACCATCGATTTTGATAGGTTTAGTATTTAAACCTTCTTTTAAGATCTCTTTAGTTTTTAGTTGTTTAACTAAATCAACTAGATCTTTATCAATGAATTTTGGATTAGCAAAGAATTCATCAGCAGCTTTTGTAGAGATTACTACATCAATTAGATAATCATCAAATCATGAATCATTCATGTAGTAGAACCCTTTGTTACCAACTTTATCACCTCATGAGTTTTCAATCTTTCATTTTTTGAAAACAAATGTTTGACTTAGATCAAGAACAAATTGATATTGATCAAGTTTTTTAGCGTTTTTATACTTCTTAACTAATTCTTTTTGTTTAGCTAAAGTTTTAGCTTCATCAAAATCTACACCACTTAATGTCATTGCGTGGTTAGATGAGATGAAATGACTTCTTACTTGTTGATTACGATCAATACTAAAGTCGATATTAAATAGACTTTCGTAATCAAACTGTTGATTATCAAATCCACCAGTTTTGTCATTACGGTAGTGACTTACATCACAAGCAAATCACATTGTTTGTTTAGCTACTAGATTAGCTAAAGCAAAGAATTTTAAAACGTTACGATCAATATTTAAGAAATCAAAATCACCAGCTTCAAAGATATTATTTGAATCTTTTAAACTATATTTTTGATTAATCTTGTAATCAGTAGTATTACCAATTGTTCATAGATCTAAGAAATCATATGCTTGATAATCAACGTATTTTTTCGCAAATTCAAGCGGAGTCATTTGCTTGATAAAACTGAATTCAGTTTTGATTTCTTTAAGATCTTGTTTTGCTTTTTCTTCGTCTTTTTGTTCTTGAGTTTTTTCTTCAGCTTTAGCTTTAGTTGATTTTTCTTCTTTGTTAGCTAACTCTTTATTTTTTTCTTCTTTATTTTCTTCGTCTTTTTTAGCATCAGCTACGTATTGTCAATCAAATTTTGATGGTACAGGACCATAAGCTAAAACAAGCATTTCCAACACTTTTTTAAGTGTTGATTCAACTACTTCTTTTTGTTTTTGAGGGGCTTTTTTATTAGCACGAATCTCTTTAGTTGCTTTAATTAATAAAACTTGTAATAGTTCATTAAGAATGAATGTATTATGACCAGAATAACTATCTGGCATTACTTCTTGAGGAACTAGACCGTATTTGATTACTAGATTGTCAAAAAACCCGTATCACCCACCGTCTTGACCAGCTGATTGTAATTCAGATTTAAGATCACGATCATCAAGATCAACATCGGCTCGTTCAATCATTCTATTTAAGAAAACATTAGCACGTTCATACTTGTCTCAAAAATCAACATAGGTTTGAGAAAAAGCAAAGTTAGATACTTTTAACTTATCAGCTGTTTGTCTTCTTAGTGGATTTAATCCAGCAAAGATTCAACATCTACCACTCATGTCTTGGTTGGTAATTGCTAATGAAGATTTGTGAGCATCTACTAAAAATTCAGTAATGTTTTTATCAGGATTAAAAACATTAGCAGCCATGACATTAATATCATTAGTTACTAATGCATTTCTTGTTAGTAAGTATTCACGTTTTTTTTGATAACTTAAGTTTTTCTTTAAGTATTTTTGAAAATCGATTTTGTTGTTTTTATTCATATTTTATTTAATACTTTCTTATCTTTTTATTGATTTCGCGCTCTTTCATCGTTTGTCTTTTATCAAATCGCTTCTTAGGTCTGGCAAGATAGATACTGACCTTGATCTTATTATTAACAAAATAGATCTGATAAGGAATGATTACAAGTGATTGTTGTTTTTTAATCAGATCGATCTTTAAGATCTCACTTTTATGTAAAAGTAGTTTTCTTGTTCTAGTTTCATTTAACACCTTAGAGGTGTCAAACTTATATTTGGGAATTAATAAATTAAGGATATATGCTTCGTTTTTACGAATAATGACATAACTGTCATCAAGCTTACCATGACTTAGTGCTAATGATTTAACTTCATTACCACTTAAGCTGATGCCAGCTTCATACTTATCAAGTAGTTCGTAGTTGTATTTTGCCTTTTTATTATTAACTAATAATCGCATTAATGCTTAGGTTGTTTATCCTTAATTAGTTTGGTATTAAGTTTGAAAAAACTATAAATACTAGCACAATTAAGAACAAAGAATAAAGTGATTAGTAAATAACCAAATAGATCGATTCCTAATTGATAAGTATTTGGTGAGATTTCTTTAGTAATCTTAAAAGCATAACCAAATGGTTGTGAGATCGTTACAGGTCTTGAGCTATCTGGAAACTGGGTAAAATCAGTTACTACCAATCCAAGGATAAATACAATCCCGCTAACCAGGATAAAAAAGCTATAACCAAAAGCTTTGTAATTAAAGATTGTTCGGGCTTTTTTATCTAAACTTAGATAATTTGAATCCTTGAAACTATAACCATAATAAAATAGCACAGTGACCATATTGATTAGAAAAAAGATAATACAACTAATCCCATATGATGTTAATTGCAACGAAGCACTCGTACGCATAAATGTACCAATTAATGGATCATTATTAGGTTGATAGATTCAAAATAGACCAATCATGTTTTGGCTATTTGAAACAAATTGTTTAGGATAAACTACTCCAATGAATATTAATAAAGATAGGATTAATAAGCTGATACTAAAAATAGCAGCGCTTATAAATCTTCAAAAGTCAACTTTAATAATTGTTAATAACTTTGAAGGTTTACGATTTTGTTCTAGCTCTTTTTTTAGTTCACTAATCTTATTATCAATATCTTCGTGTTGGAATTTAAACATCTTAATTAAAGTTTCATTCTTTCAATATCTTTAGATAACCAAATCGACTTATCTGCTTTCACTTGAATCATATCTTCGATTCTGATTCCACCAACATTAGGAATATAGATACCTGGTTCAATCGTTACGATTGAATCAACACCTAATTTGTCAGTATAAGAGCTTGCTACATTTGGCTTTTCGTGAATATCGATACCCACACCATGACCAGTCGAGTGAACAAATAGACCTTTGAATTCAGTTTGTTCAATAATGTTACGACAAACTGCATCAACTTCTTGTCCAGTCATATCAGCTTTAGCTGCTTTAATCCCAGCTTGGTTAGATTGATCAACCAATTTATAAGCATTAATTAGTCTTTGGTTTTTAGGTTTATTTAATACTCAAGTTCTGGTGATATCTGAACAAAAACCTTGGTAAATTGTTCCAAAATCAACTGTGATGAAGTCACCATCTTTAAACTTACGATTAGTTGGATGATGGTGTGGTCTAGCTCCATTTGGTCCAGATGCTACGATCGGATCAAATGAGTTTTTTTCTCCACCAGCTTCAATTAAAGCAAAGGTTACTAATTTAGCTAGTTGCATTTCGGTCATATCAACCTTCATCATACTAGTTAATTTGTTACCAACTTCTTTAGTAATATCGATAACTTTTTTAAGCTTCTTAACTTCAGAAGGAGTTTTGATCGATCTTAGACTTTGTGTATCGATTGGGGTTTGTTTTTCACTAATACGATCTAACATTGGTTGGTATTGATATGTTAGATAATCACCTTCAATTAGTAAATGTTTAATCTTTAATTTTTTAGCAACATCACTTAATACATTAGCTGCTAATAAAACAACTTCAGTGTGTTTAATTTCTTTACTTGCAGCTAAGTAATATCGAGAATCGATTACTAAAACTGATTTTGTACTAGTTACTAATAAAAAACCTGCTGTAGAACTAAACTCTGTAAACCACAGACGATTTTGATCAGACGTTAGTAAGATAGCATCAGCTTTGTGTTCTTTTAATGCTTTCTTAATAATGTCATGCTTAAATTCAAAATCTGCAGCTAACATTATTTACGTTTCACCTCTTTGTGAACTGTAGTTACTCTACATCTAGAACAATACTTGTTTAGACTTAGTTTTTCAGGGTTTTTCTTTGCGTTCTTTCTAGTGATGTAATTGATTTCCTTACAATCATCACATCCTAATCTGGTACCACGTTTTTGTGCCATAGTTATAAATTTCCTTAATTTAATTCTTATAATGTTTATAAAACATTAGTATATTTTAATTTTTTATAAAAAAAATTGCAAACAAAACGATAGCAGCAACTGGTATATACAGAAACCATGTCGTTTTATTTATATTTATTTTATTAAACTTATTTATCAGTAGAGATTTACTTCTGGCTAATTGTTTAGAAAATTCTTGAATCCCTAAAGTTTTGCATAGTTTATATAAAGTGTTTTGCGTCAATCATAAACAGTATGTAAATGAAGAGTAAGCACTTCTTATAATTCATTTATTCTTACAACTAGACACTTCAAACATTGACGCTTTAGTCTGAAATTATGGTTGTTCTGAAAACTTGAATTCATTCTTTCTTCATGGGCATCATAGTTTTAATCATTTGTTATTTTTACGCATTTTTACCGTATAATTTAAAAATTTTCAAAAATATATTTCATTTTTTTATTAACATTTATTTGAATATCTAAAGAGATAAATGCGAGCCAATTTATAACCCATCTTGCTCGTTTTAAACAATCTTATGGATCTAATAAAATGCGATGAGAATTAACAGAGGCGGTAGATCAAATAAATTAGATACACTAACAAATACATTCGAAATTCATAAATGCGGTTTTTACCGCTTATTTTTTCAAAAACGAGATCTTAGAATTTGTAATACAAAGTCTAAAATTCTATTTTTGTAATATCTAAAAACTGACGCAAAATCAAACGCAATTTCTTTATTGATCTTAAAACAAGATTAAACCATTTGTGGGTAGTTATCTTAATGAACTAACTTGCGCCAATCAAAGAAGATTGAGCAGTACATACGATAATGTGTTTTAAAAATTTACAAAATTTAACTAGGAAGGTTATTAAATAAACTTATAAAAAGGATTTATACAAAACATTACAACACATACGAATTCTCTCTGGACAGGCATTAATCTTAAAGCTGTTAAAAACATAATTAATGGCAGTGAGAGAGATTATAAAACGATGGTCATAAATCTAACTATGAAAAAACTAAATGTATTCTGGAAAATGTTCTAACAGAAGAACCAGGAAATCCGTTCTCAAGAACAATTATATTTCTCATTGCATAACTCAAATGTAGCGAAGAAAATTTTATTTGGGATTTTTACAGATCTTATTAAAGAAATTGGACCTTTTGCCAAAAATTATCGAAGAATTATCCTTGAAAATCTAAATTTTTCAAAGATTTTATCCTAGACAATGACGTAGAATATTTCAATAAAATTTAGCTATATGGAAAAGAGCGGGAATTAGATCAAAGTTATGAGAAGAAGGAGATGGTTCTAAGGAATAGTTTATAAAAACTGGAGTAGAAAAAAAGAATCAACGTTTTGTAATTCTTTGAATGGTAGTAACAGTGATCGTTAGTTTTATTACTGCAGAAACGTTGTATGTAACAAATAATAAGATATTTGAACGCGAGATTGGCAATTACGAGATAAGAAATAAATAGAAAAAAACTAACCAGTACACAAAATAAGTGTTTCTGGTTAGTTATTTATTTTAGATATAATGTGGAAAATGCAGGATTTTTTCTAAATAGTATTTTTAGACACCCTCAAAAAATAGTTTGGTTTTGATACCATTAACTCCGTAAATTTTACGAAGCATTTCTCTATAAGAACTAAGTTGTTTTGGATATTTACTTTTATCAGTTCCATCGATCAAATTATAAGGATAGACAGTTAAATTATTTACTGTAAACATTCTATTTTGAACAAAAGGAACATAAAGCACATTACTTGTTGTGGCGAATTTATCACCTATTAAAACTGATCCAGAACCTGAGTAACCAATGAATATTCCAATTGGAAGCCCTTGTCTATCAGTAACTAATGAACCACTCATACCACCAATAACTCTATTTAATGATAAAGTTTCAAATACAACACCATAAAATAGTGATTTAGGCATCTTATTAAATACAACAGTCCCTTCATCCCCAACTGGTTTATTGTTGTAATCATAATCAACTGTTATATATGGTCTATTTAAATCAAAATCATCATAACCAGGTTTATTTTCTCATCCTGGAGGTATATTAGTTATCGTTTCACTTTTTGTTTTACTAAATGGAAAACCTGCGTAATAAGTGTTAGTTGGTAACAGATAGGTTTTATTATTTAAATAATCATCGATAAAACTGTTTAATTCGTTAATTTTATTAATTGAATGTGGAATTGATTCATCTTTAGTTAAATAATCAAGGTGATAAGCTTCTAAAAAGTGTTTTCTTGCATAATCTAAAGTTTCATAACTAACTGAAGCATAAGGAAGTTTGTAATCAGTATTTCTGATTGAAAGATTTTTATTGGTTAATTTATCATAAACTTCATCAAAAGTTTTAATAGCTCCTTTGATATGCTCTGTTAAAAGTTTTCACTCGATATTTTCCTGCCTTAATAAGTAGTTTTGGACTCTTGAATCAGAATTAGGAGGCACAATAATGTCTTTTAAATCAAGATAGCTATTTATATTCACATCTCATTCAAGCACCGCAAAATCAGCATAATAGTTTTTGTTAGGTACATTTTTAGTATTTTCAGTAAAGTTTTGAGCTAAAAATATAACTTTTGGAACATCTTCAGGTTTAAGCGTTCTGTAAGCAAAATTATTCCTATAGTTGGTTTTTTCTTTCCATTCTTTAACACCTGCGTTGGTGCTATTTTGAACGTCAAAGCCGATTTTAAAGTCAGTTATAGGATTATCATATCTAGCAGGTTGCTTGTATTCTTCAAGCTCACCTTGTCGATAAATATCAACTGCAACGTGATAATTTGTCGCTAAAAATAACTTATATGAACTATCATTTACTTTTTGATAGTCTAACAATCAGGTTGTCCCTCCTGAAAATGAACCATCTTTATAATTTCATCTTAAAGCAAAAGAACGTGCTAAGTTTTGCTGAATATACGAAATATTGTCTTTTAAAAATGTTTCACTATTAAAACGTTCTTCATCATATTTCTTTAATTCAGGGTGGTTTTCATAGTATGTTAATGCTTCTTGCGTTGTTAAATTAGCATTATCAGTATTTGTTGTTTCTACCTTATTTATAGGTTTATTATTTGTTGTTTCTATCTTATTTATAGACTTATTGGTGATATTCGTATCTGATTCATTTTTATGATCTTTTGTTACGATTTTATCACCAGATGTATCTTGATTTGATGGCTTATCATCATTTGGTTTAGGATTTTGTGTTTGGCTCTTGTTTACAGGTGTTTTTGATGGTTCTACACCCATTTCGGGTTGTGGTTTATTTTCTTTTGCAGTATTGGTACATGAAGCAGCAACCAATAGAATTGGTTGACTAATAATTAAACCCGCAATTATGCTTAATTTCTTTCTATTCATGTCTAAATTTTAAATAATATTAATTTTTAAAACGGATTTATAGTAATCTTGGAAAAATGAAAAGAGCTTTTTGCTCTTAAATAAAGACGTAGATAGAGTGTAAAAACAAAAAAAGATTGATCTAAATAAACAAGATCAATCTTTATGATAATAAAAAACGGCTGATTACTCAGCCGCTAAAATTTAAAAAACGAATTTATTATATGAAATTTTATGATGACAATTACGATAAGAACTGTAATTGCAATAACCACAAATAAAAAAGGAGGAGTTAAATAATATGAACTGTGGTTACAATAACTTATTATGAAATGTTTAATGGCGCGCCGAAAGGGATTCGAACCCCTGACAACAGGCTTAGAAGGCATGTGCTCTATCCAACTGAGCTACCGGCGCAAATAAGGTATTTTGATACCTGTAATATTATATATTATTTTTACGTTTTATTCACGAATTAACGGAATTACAAGGTTGTTAACCCCAGAGTTAGTTCGTGCTAATTCAGCTGATGGTAAATAATGAACTACTAAACCTTGTTGCAATAACAATTGGTTGGTAATCTTATTACGATCATAAACAATCACTTCAGTAGGTTTTACCATTAACACTTCTAGTGCTGAATTCTTTGCTTCACTAATGCCATTAAGTTCATCACCACCACCTGAAAGAATGAACTTAGGTCTTCTTTTAATAATCAATTCAATTAATGATTCAAAGCTAATCTCGATCTCTTTAAACTCTAATTTGTTTAAACCATCAATATCTTTTTGTTCTGAATCTAATAATTCAAAGAACACCATCTCACCAAGCGCTTTTTGGTGAACAATAAACTTATCATAATCAAGTGATGAGATCAATTGATTCATGCTAATAAATTGATCACTGTTTTTTCTTGCACATACAATAATTCTTAAGATCTTGTTCTTAGGATCATTGTATAAATTACGCGCAAAAGTTTCGATTCCCAAGATATTAGTGTGTTCAGACACACTAATCAATAAAGTATTTTTATTAATTAATAAGATATCATCACTTGATAAATAACACTTATCATTATTTCTTGAGAAATAAAGATTGACATTATTAAATCTAGAGTGGAACTTAACTAAGTATTCATAAAACAACGTGTGACGGTTAAAGTAATCATCATTGTGTTGGTAAATCACAACCCCATTACCAATCACACCAAAATATTTAGCTTGTAATAAGAAATCAGAAAGTGGCTGGATATAATAAGCGCTATCATCTAGCACTAAATCACTAAAACGATTAATAATTAATGAAGGTACTTCGTTTTTTCTTACTCCTGCTATCATTGCATTAATCATCTCTAGGTTACTATCAAAACTTCTAAAGTAATTAAATAGGGTATTGAATGCTGATAAACTAGTTACATTAGCTTCAAGAATAAAACGTTGGATGAATTCTTCTTTTAGTTGATCATCTAATGAATCAAGTGCTGAAGCTAACATTAAATTTAAGTATTGCACCTTAACATCATTTTTTTGTAAAATCGCACTTAAGATATCATGCTCTCTTTGAATTCGTTCTAAGTGCTTTGCACTACTAAAAGTAGTATTATTTTTCTTGATGATTCGTTCTACTTCAATCCCTGGACGATAGATAATTACTTCTTTCAATTTTGAAGAATTATTATAAACATTAAAGTTTAGGGATGTTTTTTCTTTAAGTCTACTATCACGATCATCTAAAGTGGTTAATTGGTTGTCAACTTTAACAATAGGTTGATTATCTTCTTTTGTAGAAGATAATTTAGTATCTTCTACTTTTTTCTTAGATACTTTAACTGATCGTTTTGTCGTTTTTTTCTTTTTAGCTGCCACTTTTAATCTTAATTATATAAATAACTTCATTATTATATTATTATTAAAAATAAATAATAATACTTGTTATCAAATGAAAAACATACAGCCCATGATCATTGCAATCGCTGGTGGAAGTGGTTCTGGTAAAACAACAATCACCCAATCAATCATTGCCAAGATTAAAAGTGATACGAACCTAAAAGTAGCTACTGTATGTTTAGATAATTATTACCAACCGTTTAGTGAACTAACTCTTGAACAAAGAAAAAAGCTAAACTATGATGATCCTAATAGTTTTGACTTTGATCAGATCTATCACGATCTATTAAGTTTAAGTAATCATAAATCAATCAAGATGCCAATCTATGATTATAAGAATTACACTAGATCAGATTCATTTATTGAAGTAGTTCCATCTGATGTGATTTTATATGAAGGGATCTTATCATTATATGATCCAAGGATTCTAGAATTATCTAAATTTAAGTTGTATATTGATACTCCTTCAGATGAGCGGTTAGCTAGAAGAATTGAGCGTGATTGTTTAGAACGTGCTAGAGATATCAAGCAAGTGCTAAACCAATGACGTAATCAAGTAAGAGTAATGCATAGAAAATACGTGCAAAAACAAAAAGAAGATGCCAATCTTATCTTGCCTTGATATACACTAAATCACGAAGGTATGAGTATTATTCAAAATGCGATCATTAAGATCGCACAGGGCAATGAATTTTAAGCTTACTCATCATTCAAGAATTAGAGCAATGCAACGATTAGTTCTACAAGAAAAGAGTGAACTATTCATTGATTCTGAAATCAATGAGATCTTAAGAGATATCATCCCTTATTATGTGGATGCTAAGAATTTTGCTTATTATGAGATTCCACCAAAATTCTTAGTTGAACCGAATAAAAGAACATATGCAATTGTTGATTTAAACAATTGCACGATCACAAGTATTACACCAATCTCACCTAATAAGTTTATTAAGATTTATAGTATGAATTAAATCTATTCATCGATTAGATATTCGTAATCACAGATTACGATCACATCATTAGGCTTAGCACCCATCTTTTTAAGTTGGTCTTCGACACCTAATGATTTAATTTTTTGTCCTAATCTGGTGATGTTATCTAAAGTCGTTTGAGGAATCTTCTTAAATCAGTAAGTAAGTTTTTTAGATGAAACGATCCAGCGGTTATCCCCATCTTTAATTACATCTAAAGGATCATCGTCAATCGTTTTTTCACCATCGTAGTAATAAACTTTTTCAGCCACCATTGGGATTGAAAATGGATTGTCTTCAGTTGATACTGACAACGTTTTTTGATAAAGATCAAAAACGCGATCAACTAAATTATTTACATCTCCATTAATCGCTGAGATTGATCCAATATCAATATTCTTTTTAGCTAAATAAGCTCTTAGTTCATTGAAATTTTCACTAGCACCTTCAACGTCCATTTTATTTGCTACTACTAGCATCTTTTTATTAACTAATAATTGAGAATATTTCTTTAATTCGGTCATGATCTTTTCATAAGCATCAATCACATCATCATGATCAAGTGGATTCATTGAGATTAAATGAATCAACACTTCACAACGTTCAACGTGACGTAAGAAATCATGACCTAGTCCATAACCTTCACTGGCGTTTTCAATTAGTCCAGGAATATCAGCAAACACTAAGCGTTTGTCATTATTTTCAACAATTCCTAATATTGGTACTAATGTCGTAAATTGATAATTAGCAATCTTTGGTTTAGCATTAGACAACTTTGAAATCAATGTAGATTTACCAGCATTGGGATAACCAACAATTCCAACATTTGCCAAATACTTCAACTCTAATCTAACGGTTTTTTCTTCACCTTCATCACCTAACTCATATAAGTTAGGTGCACGTAGAGTTGAAGATTTAAAAGCAGCATTACCTCGTCCACCCTTACCACCGTGACAGATAATATATTCTTGCTTATCACGAATTAAATCAACGATTACTTCGTTAGTTTCTTCATCATAAACAGTAGTTCCAATCGGAACCTTAACATACTTATCATTACCATTCTGACCAGATGATAGATCAGGTTTACCATTATCCCCATTACTAGCTCGAATAATCTTAGAATACTTCAAACTTAATAAGGTTGACTGGTTGTGATCAGCGACCAGGATAATATTACCACCCTTACCACCACTTCCACCAGCAGGTCCACCCTTATCATAGTGTGCTTCTCTTCTTCAGGCAATGATCCCATCACCACCATTACCAGCAATTAGTTTAATTTGACATCGATCGATAAATTGCATATTTATTATTTATTCTTATCAGAGATTGTAATCGTTTGAGCTTCAGGTTTTTTTAATTGTTTAATTTCTTGATTACGTTTTAATTTATTTTTATTTTCTTCAACTAGATCGTTTAAATAAACGTAATCATTTTTAAGATCTAATCTAACCATAAGTTTATTAATGATAAATACCAATAGAAAAAAACTAATACTAAAGACTAAGATCACTAACACGATTCTGCCAAAGATAACTAATCCTTGGTTGGCAAACTTAAATAGTCCAGATAAGATGATCGTGATTAGTGCAATACTAAAACTATAAGTTAATGGAATTAGATCATAAGCGGTTTGTTTAAATGCATATCTTATCAATAAGATAAATAAGAAGTACACCCCAAGTGGAGGGATGATGAATGCCAAGATCAAAGGATTAAAATTCTTTTCATTAATCATCTGATCTTGGGTAATGATCACCCCTTCACCCAACAACCAATTTAATTTTAAAAGATTAAACTCACCAAACAAAACCCAGATAATTACATAATAACCCACAACAAAAATTAGTAAGAACAACGTAATAATCAGTGGGTGAGTTTTCTTGTATAGCGAGCTTTTAAAATACTCCATAAAATACTTACTAATTATATAAAAATATCATTTTTAACTTTTAAGTTTGAGATAAAAAAATCAATCAACTACTAGCTGATTGATTCAAGATTAATTATTTTAGCGTTGTTTTAAGATGTTGTGGTTTTAGCTGCCATTACAGCAAAGACCGTACCAACAATACAACCAACACATAATAAGGTTAAAAAGATAATAATCAACACCTTAGTTCATTGGGGTAACTTATCAAGTTTAGAATTACTTTGGTATTCATAAACTTCGTTATGCTTATCGGTTTTTAATTCAAGATTTAATTGTTCTTGTTCTTGAATTAATTTGGTATGACTTTGTTTAACGTCTTCAAGATCAGGTTGACTAGTTGGTTCGTTATCTTCTTTTAACATCGCTTAGATAATATAAGAAATTAAATTACTTTTGGTTTTTAGCTTGTAAGTATAATGCACGAATCATTGGTGATAAACCAAGACCTAACTTATCAGATCCAGTTCCTGCAATATCACAGTGAATTAGATCAACACCTTCAGCAAATTCGTTTAAGAACATTGCAGCACGTGATGAACCAGCGTGTGGTGCGTTTGTTGAGTTAGCAATATCAGCTAATGGAGTTTTTAGCATTTCTAAATAATCGTTGTGCATTGGTAATCTTCATACTGCTTCACCAGCTGCAAAAGCATTAGTTTCAAATTCACTTCAGTACTTATCAGAAGTTGAGAACACCCCAGTGTAAGTTTTACCTAGAATGTAGCTCATTAATCCAGTTAATGTAGCTACATCAAAGATTCTTGTAGCTTTGATATCAAGTGCAGCGTATGAAATTGCATCAGCTAACACTAATCGACCTTCAGCATCAGTGTTGTCGATTTCAACAGTTTTCTTGTTGTAAGCAATTACGATATCATCTGGACGTTGAGCTTTTGGACCAATTAAGTTTTCTGTTAATGGTGCAAGTCCAACAACATTAGTTTTAACTTTGTTTTTAGCTAGTGCTAAAACTGTTGACATCACAATTGCTGCACCTGACATATCATATTTCATGTGTCTCATGTGAGGTCCAGTTTTTAAGTTCATCCCACCTGAATCATAAGTAATTCCCTTACCTACGTAAGCAAATTTTTCTTTAGATGATTTGTTGTTTAAGTATTCAACAACTAAGAATCTACATTCACGTTCAGAACCTTTATTAACACCATATAAAAGGTTTAGACCCATCTTCTTAATTTGGTCTTTGTTATATACAGATAACTTAACATTCTTAAGATCCTTGAATTCGTTTTTAAATAGATCTACGAATGTTTCTGGGTATAAAACATCTGAAGGAGTATCTTGTAATCTTCTAGATAATGTGATTGCTTCAGCCACATTTTTAGCAGCTTCATAAATCGGTCTGTGTTCTTTTGTAACCTTAATTAAGAAACTTGGTTTAGTTTCAGGTTTAGTTTTTCTTGTAAACGGAATCACACTAGCATATTCAATTGCACTAGCAACTAATAATGCTACAGTTTCTTTATCAGTATCAGTTGCTGTTAAAAAGCTATTGAAATCAACTTCAACTTTTTCTTTTTGAGCAGAAAACATTTCTACTAGTTTGTTATAAAACTTCACACCATCATAGTGTGACATGAATTCAAACAGTACACTGTGTCCTTCTGTTTTAAAAGTGTAGTCTTTTAATTTGTTATTAACCTTAGCTTGGATTAATAACATCTTCTTTGATTTTTTTGTAGTAGTTTCCATTTTTTATCTTTCTATGAAATAAATAATCAACGTTTAGTAACGTTTATTTAAATTAAAATATATTTATATTTTATTAAAAATTTTAACATTTAAAAAACGCAAGTTGACATAATGATAATTAATTTAAATAAAAATCAAGATTAATAAGATGTCAAGAAAACTGATTAGTAAAAAGTTCGAGCAAGTCCCACTTGGTCTAAGTGGATTAACACTGGGTACAATTGGACTTGGCTTTGGTTGAGAAGCTTTATTAACCCACTTTGAATTAGGTAGTTCAAACCCCCAAAATTATAAGATAGCAACCTTAGTGGTGCTATCTTTGTTGGTGTTGTTGTCGTTATTGTATGGAACAATAGTTGGGGTTAAATACCTAACCAATAAAAAGCAATTTGTTGGTTATTTAAGAACACCAAACCAATCTGGTTTGGTTTTTCCTTTTTTTATGGCCTTGGGGCTGTTTGGTAACTTCTTAGGTTATCTTAATGTTAATTATTTCCAAGCCAACTTCATCTTTAGTATAGTTGTTAATATCATTGTTGTATTTTCAACCCTATGTCATGTTTTGTGTTTAATCTTTTTTATTAATGTTGTGTTAGCAAAACATGACCTAGAAAAAGATGAAGTGTATACTTCATGAAATATTCCCTTAGTGGGTTTAGCAATCAGTTGTGCTTTTTATCCCAATCTAGGAATTAATAACCCTTACTATTTAGCTTATTATCAAATCCTTTGATTAATCTGTTCGTTCTTTTTTATCGGATCTTACTTCTTATTTGGTTATAAACAGTTGTTCAAAGGATTTGCTAATAAAAAGGATCTTGGATCGATGTCAATCATGGCATCACCACCCAACTTATTGTTGGTTGGTTTTTTACAAGTATTCAATCCAATCCTACACCAACGTGCATTACTAATTAACTTTTCAATTACTGGATTTAATATTGTTATTTATGCACTAATCTTCTTTTCAATGGTGGGATTATTTATCTTTTTCTTAACTGCTATTAAGTTATTAGTAATGCGCGACTTTAGTTTTTCTTGAGCTGCTTTTACTTTCTCAGGAGCAATTAATGTTAGATCGTTCTTAGATACAATAGCTCAAGATTCAATACCTAATAGTATGTATTACATCTTATTAGGTATTAGTTTTGGGTTAATAAGTATTGTTAGTTTAATCGTTAGTTTTTTAACGATTAAAACGTTCTTGAACTTTAACAAGTGATTTGAGTATGAAACTAAAGTTCATACTAGTGGGATGGTTTAGTAGTTAAATTAAAGAGATAAAACCAAGTCTTGAATGATATTCAAGCTTGGGTTTTTTTATTAGTTTTATGAGGTGATTTTTTGATTGAATTTAAAATGCAAATTTTAATCAAAATTCCAGTTCATCGACTTAACAATCATATAAGAAAAAAGCAGATCGAGCCATCTCCGATCTGTTTTATATTTCTAGGTAATCTTACCCACCTAAGAAGCTAGCGTAAAAGTGATGTTACCTAAATTAGGTGCACCTTGATCATCTAATCCAGTTACTGTTATCTTATTCAACCCTTTAATTAAAGTTAGTGTTCTAACACCGTTTTGAACAGTAGTTTCAGCTTTTGATGTATCAAAAGTTTTTAAAGTACTATCTGGATTAGTTGATCCAGTTGATAAGTTCATAACTTTAACAATACTTTCTGTTTGTGTATCACCAGTTGTCGCAGTTGTACTAAACAACAACCCTCGATTTCGTGGAGAATTATAAACACCTGAAATATGATAAGCACCAGCTCTTGGAGCATTTACATAGAACGTATACGTTCTAGTACTTGGACTAAATGTACGTAGAGCATTAGGTGAAGAAGTTGGTCCACCTGGATCACTTCCACCTAGATTACCTATTAAATAATAAGGATGATTTTGCTCTACACCGTCTAATGTTAATGGTTGATTATTAACATTGGCACTATATTCTCTTAATACCATCGCAGAACTACTAGCTAACCCATAAGCTTTAAGTACATCTACTGTAATCTGTCCAGGATTATTAAGTGATACCACATTACCAAAGATATCATTATAGATCTTATCTAATGTATTACTATCACGATCAGAAGCTGATGAGATATACATATTCCCAATGATTGGGAATGGTTCATTTCTAAATGAACGTATCGCTACTGTATTCATTCCATATCTTAGATTAGTTATTGGTAATCTAATGACATTAATACTATCCACACTTGGTGTGGGTACAATGATATGGTCTCTAAACTCATTACCAGTGTTTTCACGATGATTTAGTCTTCAATCAATAATGATCTTATTACTATTACGATTAATTGATTTATAAGGAAAGTATAGATAAGCTACTTGACTAGGTCCATAGTATTCAAAACTAAACTCATATCTAGTATCACTATTCTTATTTGGTCTTAAACTATAGATTCAACTAGTATTAGTTAATTGTTCTGAGTTATGAACAATTACACTACTATTAGTATTGGTATTATCATATGGATTTACTCAGATCTTTGGAGTAGCAAAATTATATGAGTAGTTATAGATATCAGAACTATAAGCGACGAAGCTATATTCAGTGGGAACCGAATCATTGTTAAGAAAATTTCCAAGGAAATTTTCTTTGTTTAGATCAAAACGTTTAAATGTTGCAAACTGATCAGCGTTTTGCATCTGATTAACTAAATTAGAGATCTGATTCGACATCCGATTAATATTATTAATCATTGCATAATCATTTGGATCGATTGCTTGTAAAGTGTTAGTGATAATCACTCTTGCTTGATTATAGATTGGTAAAGCATTAGTTCTTATAGCACTATATCTAGTTTCGTTTAATGATCTAACTAATAAACTTGCACTTTGTACTTGTCTTTTTAATTTGTTATAAGCACTAACTAAATCAGAGTGTTCTTTATCAAAGAAAGTTTTATCATTACTAGCTTTATTGATAGCGTCACGAAGTGTGACAATCGCTACTTGTAATTGTTCTTGATTTGAGATCTCATTATCACTAATGATCTTAGCTGCTTGATAAGCAGCGTTTAATTTACTACGGATATTCTTATAGTCTTCATACAGTTGAAGGGTTGTTGATTGACTATCGATTAGATTATCAAGTTGTCTTTTAGTTTGTTCAAGTGTATTAAGTTCAGGTTGTAGAGTAATCTTACTAACCGTTCTTTGCTCTACAAATTTTTGTAGAGCTGTACAACTTGACAGTGTTAGCCCTAGAATAGAACTAACACCTAGAAAACTAATAACTTTTAATCAATTCTTTTTCATTGTTTTTACTTCATTACAATATCCGTATTACAGGTTTTTTATCAAACAATTTAAATTAATATTTCAAACTAATACTAATTAATCTTTTTTAGATTAATTATAACACCATAGAAATCATATGTTTTATTCGATAAAAAGCTTGGTTTAATCAAGGAAATAGTAGGGTTTATGAGTAAAAACAATTAGACCAGAATTGAGTGTTAATTATGGTCTAATTTTGAGGGTGTCGCTGAATAAAATAATTCAGAAATTACGTGACATTTTAGTTAAGAATTAACCATAAGTTTCGAAATATGAAGCAACGTCGTAAAAACTTGCAGAGTTAGTTAAAATCTTTTTTAAAGTGTTAGCAAAATTTGCAAAATAAGTGTTATTGAATTTACATCTTTAGTATTAGATGAATAATATTTATTTCGCTTCGAAGAAGTTAAACAAGTTGTGCAATTAATTTTAGATAATACATGTCACTAATATCTTATTAATAACACGTTGCAGACAAGCTATTTTATAAATCATGTTTATGTATAGATATTTATTTAAAAATTTAAGTTAATCATCATCACTTAGATTTAAGTTCTTATTTTTGTTTCTTTATCCTTTTTACTGTGTATTAAGTGATTCTAAAGTTTTTTCTAGTAATTAAATTTAATAAAAAGCAGTTCTATAGTGGTCTGTTTTTTCAGTTTTATAGTATTACCATTTGCATTTTTGTAGCTTTTTTTGAGTAAATAACAGTTTATGAATACAAATCTGTGTTATTTATTTTCAAAATTAAACATCTCTTTTATAGGGTTGTTGTCATCGTCATAAAAATACGATTTGCTTAAACCACAAGCATGAGCTAATGTAGTTAATATGGGGTACATCGCCTTTTCAAATTCATCATTTGGACCGTATTTAACAAGCGGAGTTCTTACTATGTTATGTATGAACGGCTTAGAATATTCTGGCCATCAATTTATTCTTACTGTTTTCCCTTTAACATTTAGTAAGGTAACAGTAATATAGTAATTGCCATACACTTTCAATTCCTCTAAAGTTTCGAGATAATTATGAATCTGTTGTACTAGACCCTTCTCAAGTACATTTCATTCGTAAATTACATACTTATCATTATCATTCTCATAATAATTCAATAACCGTGCTTCGGTTACTTCAATTCTTCCGTTAGTAAATACTTGAATGTAAGACATGTAATTACGATCTGAATCGTACCCAAGGATTTTAAGTATTCCATCAGCATTATATAACTGACTAGTATATTTATTAGGAGGAAATAATACACCAAAATTTTCCCTTTTTTCTAAGAGTTTTAAATCCAAAAAATTTGATCGATTTAACGATCATTCAGGGATTATATGCAACACCAGAGAACTATCCGTAATAAACGTTTCATCGGGATAACCATTAAGTATTAAAGATAGTCGATCATTTATAAATCTGGTTATAGCTTCTTGTTTGAATTCAAACTGATGAAACGTACTTTTGAGATCGTTGTATCTCATTGGATTAGTAACGTTACCATTTCTTATATAGAATTCGTCTTTTGTTCCATTATAGATTGCGTGCGGTTTTAAAACACTATCTGGAACGGTTATAACAATACAGTTTTTATCTTGTTCTATCTCGACTAGTTCAATTTCAATACCATAGATATTAGGATTTGTAGAAGTAGTGATTTTATTCCTTAAGGATTGTTCTCATTCTTCAAAATTAGTTTTGTTAACTCCTGTATCTATTATTTCAGCAGGGTTATGATTATTGTCTTCTCTTATACCAATGATTATTCTTCCCCCACTTGCATTTGAAAACGAACTAATTATCTTAATCAAATCATTGATAGCAGACGATCCTATATCATTTAGCTTTCCTCTTTCAAAAAAGTAAGATTTGTATTCTAATACATTTGATTCTTTGATTTTGTCACTTATTATATTTTGAATAAATTCAGCAGTGATATTGCTACTCACGGAATACCCCTTTAGTTTTTAATTACATACGAGTTTTAATTTTAAAAGAGTAAGTTTACTTTCGGTTTATTTAAATAATTTCTACATTAATACATCTAATGATTTATTTTTCTGTTCTATGATCTTTGTTAGCATTTAAATAATTAAAGATTTGATCTCTGTAGTATTCGTATTGGTTATTTCTTAGCTCAATTTCTTTCGGAAGTCCAGTATTTAACTTTGAACAAGCTTGTTCAAAGTTGTCTAGAATATCGACTATTTTATTTTGGATAGAAAGTGAAGGTAACAATAAATTTACATTTGCAGTTTCTCGAATTCAATGTCTTTTGTGTTCAGTAGCTTGATTAATGTTAACCTGCATCCAATGATATATAAACTTTAAGTTTACAGCTCTTACATCAATTGGTTTTAAAATTTTTATTGCTGATGACTTAACTTTAAAATTGAAATCAACCCACTTATTATCACAAGTAAAATCATCAAAGATGATTACAGGATTTTCTACACTAGCATTAAAAATCCCTTTAGTTTGATCTGTATTACCTAATATGAAACTTTTTCCAGCGGTTAAAACAGGCGTTTTATAGTCATTGTTATAAACAGGATTATTTCCTACTAAGTACTTAGTAGGTTGTTCGTAGCCGATTACATCTGATAAAGATATTGAGATTGAACCAAATAGATATTGAATAACGATTAAGAGATTATCTCTCTCTCTCGAATTCGCCAGTAGTTAAGTAACTAAAGATTTGTTCTCTATAGTATTCGTACTGTTGGTTTCTTAATTCAATTTCTTTGGGTAGACCAATGTTTAACTTTGAACAAGTTTGTTCAAAATTATCCAAGAAATCGATTATTCTATTTTGAATACTGATCGATGGGATTGGAATATCAATATTTAATATTTCAGACATATTAGGGTGCTTAATCCCTGAACCTTTAAAAGAATTTTCAATGAGATCAATATTATTAATTAAGAAATAATATAAAAACTTAGTTTTTATAATATTTGAATCTAAACTAGTTCCTAATAAATTACCTGCATCAATGAATTTACCGTTATGGTATTTAATCTTAGCTGAACCACCTGAAGGTATAGCTATGACTTCTCCCTGAAAAATTAATTTTTCATTGTTTTCTTCATAAGTATATAGTTCTACGATACCTGTTGTTAATATTCGTATGTCACCATCTTCTTTAGCAATTTCATTTGCTTTTTTTCTTAAGATGCTTGAAATATTTAACGTTTTAGAGTTGTTACAATTTTCAAATTTTTTATTTCAAGTAGTAACTTCAATTAATTTTTTAATTGTTATTTTTGGATTATTCTCAAAATTAAGTAGCTTATCTCTATAATATTCATACTGATCTGAACGCATATTAAGCTCTGCTGTAAGCTCTGCTGTAAGCTCTGCTGTAAGCTCTGTGAATGAATCAAGAATCTTCACAATCTCTTCTTGTATTTTTAATGGTGGAACAGGAATTTCTAAATTCAAAATAGTTTTTTTATCTAACGCAGGAATTCCAGAACCATACTTAAGATTCATGATGTATTCTTGTTTACTTTTTAAAAAGTAATATAAGTACCGATCATAAATCGAAACATTAGTCAAAACAAAACAATGAGCTCCAGCAAAGAATGGTACATCCATTCATTGAATATAACCTGCACTGGCTCCACCTTGACTAATTGTAATGTGGTTTTTATCAAAATTAAAACCTTCGTTTATATATCCAGAAGGATTAATACCACCATTGATAACTGGAATGCATCCTTCTTTAAATAAACTTTCTCGATTTAGTTGTTTGCCCTTTTTAACAGCACATATCTCACCCAATTTTTTAGTTTCAACCCCATGTGGACAAAGTTCATTAATTAATTTTTGAATTTTATTCATTATTATTCGTTTTCCAGTTCGTCAACAATTTGATCGATTTTAGTTCTTAATTCATTTACTCTTAAAGTAGTTTCTTTGATCTGTTTGTTTAGCTCGACAATATTAATTATTTTTTTAGTAGATTTCTTTTCAACATACTTATTGACTGATAAATTCCAATCTCTAGTTTTAGTTTCAATTTCTTGTTTTGAAACTAATTTAGAAAAATATTCAATTTCTTTTCTATTAATAATTACATCTAAGATTTGTTCTTGATGTTCTTTAGTTAATTTATTTTTAGCATCAATTCTTATGAATAATTTTGAAGCGTCAACGAACAATACTTTATCATCTTTACGGTTTTTTCTTAATACTATGATACAAGTATCTGTTTTGGTACTAAAAAATAAATCTTTGGGTAATTGGATAATAGTATCAATGTAATTATTCTCTACAAAATATTTTCTTATTTTAACTTCTACATCAGGACGGGATAAAGCACCAGGAAAATTAACGACTGCAGCAGTACCAGTTTCAGCTAAATAAGAAAGAATATGCATAGTAAAAGCTCAATCTGCATATCCTTTAGGAGCTAAAACACCAGCTGGAGTAAATCTAGGATCGTTAGCCAAAGTCGGATTATCTTCACCTTCTCAAGGTTCTGAAAAAGGAGGATTAGCCACGATCGCATCATATTTACCTTTGTATTGATCTATTACTGGATCAGGATCCTTTAAAGTATCACCTGAAGCTATTCTAAAATTATCATATGGAATATCGTGCAAGAACATATTCATTCTTGCAAGGTTGAATGTAGATATATTAAGTTCTTGACCATAAAATCTAACCTTAACTTCACCTTCTTCTTTAGGCAAAATTTTGGCAAACTTTAATAATAACGATCCACTGCCACAAGTCGGGTCATAAACTCTATCTACTCTTTGTTTATATATATGATTTTCACTTAAATTATTAAAATCAATTAAGGTAATTTTTGCCAAAAGTTCACTGACTTCTTGGGGAGTAAAAAATTCTCCATCACTTTGAGCGGCATTTTTAGCATACATAGTCATTAAGTATTCATATGCATCACCAAAAGCATCGATACTATTATCCCAATAATTACCAAAGTCAATTTCAGAGATTTTAATTAATGCGTTTGATATGTTCTTACTTTTGTCATCTGGTGTTTTCCCTCATCTATTGTCATTGAAATTTAAGTTGTCGAACAAACCCCTAAAATCTTCTTCTGAGTCCAATCCTTTGGTTGATATTTCGATGTCTTCAAAAATTTTTTTTAAGTCGATATTTAAATTTTTATTAGTTGAAGAGTTTTTAGCAACATTACAAAACAAATTATTAGGACTAATGTAATATCCAACATTTTCTCTTGCATTTTCAAATAATTCTTTTGGTAATTGTGATTCGTCAGAAGTAGAAAAATCAAACTCTTCGTTTCATTTTTTCATATTAGCATTGATTTTTCTAGTTATGTTTTCTGAAAGAAATCTATAGAATAAGAATCCTAAAATATAATTTCTTAAAATCGGAACTTCAAATCTACATCTAACGGCATTAGCGATAGCTCATATTTTTTGAAGCAAACTTTTACGCTCTAATTCTTTTTTGTTTTCCACGAATACTCCTTAATTAGATAAGTTAGTTTCAATGAATAAATCAGTTAATTCATTAAAGGCTTTGTCTTCCAGTTCTCTTTTTTTATTATATTCATCTCTAAGTTTTGGCAAGGGAGCTCAAGGACTACCCGATACAAACAGTGACGAGAATCCTCTTCCGCGTCTAGGAGGTTCATCATCTTTAATGCAGCCGTTAAAATAATCAGTTAATTTTTTTATTTCCATTTCGTATTTTTTAGCGATTTTTTCTAATCTGTCATCTATGGTTTGTTTAACATATCTTATAAATTGATCTCCCACATCAGAAGACTGTTTAATTAAATCAGGATCAAAATTTGCATACATAATAAAACTTTCAATAAGTTCTTTTCTAGTTCTAAGAAAACTTGAGCTATATGTAGGTTTTTTGATTTGATCTCAAAGATATTTAGCAAATTCGCTTTTGTCTTTTTCTTTAATAACACCTTTAGTCTTATTTTTAATTTCGGAATAGATTAAATTATCAATATGATCTAAATCATAATCATGTGCTTTGAATAATTCAGCTTCATAATTTATATCAAAATCATCAATTTTATATGTTACGGCATCTGAAATATCTTCAAGTTTTATGAATTCATTAAGTTGTTCTTTAAAACTTAGATAATAACCCTTATAATCGTCAATTTCAGCTTGTTCAAGAATCACTTTATCATCTTTGAATTCGTCAAATGCATAAAGAAAACGATGCGCTCTTAATCATTTATTAAATGTTTTCATAAAGTCTTTCTTTTCTTCTTTTAATTTGATATCTCTTAAAGAATCAAATGGAAATTTATCTCTAAGTTTTTCAACGATGACTTTATAACCTTCAGTGATTTCATCTCCATAATAATAAGCATCAAAACCTTTTAATTCGAGATAATTATCGGTCTCTTTTACTCTGAATAATGCAAAAGCCTCTCTAGCAGCTTTTTTAATGTTTCTAAAACATACAACATTTCCATAAGGTTTGGTTTTATCAAAAACTCGATTAACTCTTGAAAATGCTTGAATTAAACCGTGATCTTTTAGATTTTTATCGATTCAAATGGTATTTAATTGTGGTGCATCAAACCCCGTTAACATCATGTTAACAACAATTAAAATATCGATAGATCCATTTTTTGTTCTTCTTGATACGTCGTTATAGTACGATTTTAGATCATGAATTTCATAACTAGTATCGAACAATTTATTGTAATCTTTGATAGCATTTTCAAGAAATTCTTTATCATCACTCTTCATATTGTGGTCTAATTCTTCAGGATTTTCATCACCTAAATCCGTATTTGCATGACTATCATAAGCTACAAGATTTTTATCTACTTCGTCATCAGACCCCATTTCTTTATTGGCATAGTTATAAACAATCGCAACATTTAATTTATTTTTAACATCACATTCTTTTTGCGATTCTTTAAAATATGAATAATATAGTTTAGCTGCATCAATTGATGAAGCTGCTAGCATACTATTAAAACCAGGAAGTTGCGAGCGATATGATTCAAATTGTTCATAACCATACTTTTCTACCAGTTTTCATCTAGTATCGTAATAATTACTATTTTTAAGTCTTAGCGTGTATTTGTCGAAATTGTCCAAGATATAAGTTGTTATATCTTTGATTTTTTCATAACCTTCAAAGACAGGTCGGACATCAATAAGGGGTGTTGTTTTTTTGTCGCCATCTCTAATTTCATCGGATTTCACAAATTTACCAACAGTATGATGTTTTAGTTTTAATACTTTATCATCTTTTCAAGCATGTTCAATCGTATAAATGTGCAAAGGTTCTTGTCTATTGCCAAATAAATGAGCTGTGGTTAATTTATGACCATCGAGTGATATATTTGAATTTTTTTCAAAAATCGGTGTGCCAGTAAAACCAAACATCATTGATTTCTTGAAATACTTAGATATTGCAGAATGCATTTTACCAAACTGACTGCGATGACATTCATCAAATATAAAGACGATTATTTTATGTCTTAATTCTTCGCCATGAAGTTTTTCATTATCTAATGTTTCATCATAATCTTTCCTTTTAGGTGAATTATATGAATTAATTAATCTGGTTAATTTTTGAATTGTAGTGACAATGATTTTTTCAGATTTGTCTTGGTTTTTAAATAATTTATCTAATGTTCTTACACTTGAAGCGTTGGATGCTGCACCTTCTTGGAATTTATTATATTCTCGTTGAGTTTGATGATTTAAATCCATTCGATCAACAACGAATACGACTTTATACACTTTATGAAATTTGTAAATTGAACTAATTAATTGTGCAGTTTTAAATGAGGTTAAGGTCTTTCCACTTCCCGTAGTATGTCATACATAACCTCTAGATTGATCTTTTCCTAGATAATCAGTATTATTAATGGCACATTCAACCTTAGACATGATTTTTTCAACAGCAGCAATTTGATAAGGTCGCATTACTAATAATTCTTCATTACTATTAAAAACACAATATTTTGTTAAAACATTTATCAAAACATTTTTAGTTAGAAACGTATTAGTAAATCCTTCCAAATCATCGATTTTCTCGTTCTCTAAATCTGCTCAATGAGAAGTTTGTTTATATGAATGATATTCTTTATTTCTTTTCGTATCAGTATTTTTACGTCAGTTGTTATCTCTAACTGTATTCGAGTAATATCTAGTATCAGTTCAATTAGAGATAACAAACAATTGAACGTAATCAAAAAGCCCGTCAGTCTCTTGTAATGAAACATCTCAATAACGTTTAATTTGATTAAATGCATCCTCAAGTTTTCAACCACGACGCTTTAATTCAATATGACATAAAGGTAACCCATTAACTAGAATTGTTACATCATAACGATTTTTAATGCCATCCTCTGTGATGACATTAAATTGATTAATTACTTGAAGTGTGTTTTTAGCCCAATTATCTTTATCAATTATTTTTAAATTAACTTCGATCTTGTCACCGTCTCTTGTTAAAGTGTATCTGTGAGCACCAGGTTCTTGCAAAAGTCTTGTTTTTTCAATAGAACGATGTTTTTTATTAAGCAAATATTCGTCACAAAATATTTGTCATTCTCTATCTGATAATTCTCAATTACCATCTGGACGAGGTCTCTTTTGCAAATCATCTTTATTCAACTCGTTCATTCGTTCTCTTAAATTAATTTTTAAAGCATCTAGGTTTTTAATATTTTCGGCATATTCATAACCTAAATTCTTTAAATTGTTAATTAAAAAAACTTCAATTTCTTCTTCACTTCTGACTTCTGGATGTAATTTTTTTTCAGGCCTTTTAGTTGCAATTACTAGATCTTCTTGTTCTAAAATATGTTTAATATCCATATATTCATTAAAGTTATTAACATTAATAATTACTATTAATGCAGGTGAGACATAACCTTATTATAAAAAACTTATCCCTTGTTTTTGAATTAAATAGTGGGAAATTATTTATTTTATAAGCAATTTAAAAGGTGTATGTTTTAATAAACATTAAAACAACTAATAACAAAAAAATAATGAATGAAATTCACTAATCAATTGTTGAATCTTGTTCATTATTTTTTGCTTTATTTTTTGTTATGTAATTCTTTAACGATCTTATTAATCTTTGCTCTTAGTTCGTTTACTTTTGCAGTAGTTTCTTCGATCTGTTTATTTAATTCATCAATATCAATTACTTCTTTAGTTGATTTTTCTTCAACATAAGTATTAACTGATAAAGATCAATTATTAGTTTCAATCTCTTGATTTGAAACTAATTTAGAAAAGTGTTCAATCTCTTTTCTATTAATAATTGTATCTAAGATTTGTTCTTGGTTTTCTGTACTTAATTTGTTCTTAGCATCGCTTCTAACAAATAATTCAGAAGCATTAATGAATAATACTTTATCCCCGTTTCTACGGTTTTTTCTTAATACAAGAATACAAGTAGCGATTGAAGTACCAAAGAATAAATCACTAGGTAATTGGATGATCGTATCAACAAAGTTGTTTTTAACTAAGTATTGTCTAATCTTAGCTTCTGCACCACCTCGATATAAAACACCTGGGAATTCAACAATTGCAGCAGTTCCTGTTTCAGATAAATAATGCAAGATGTGCATGGTGAAAGCTAAATCAGCTTTTGAATTAGGAGCTAAAACACCAGCTGGAATAAATCTAGGGTCATTAGCTAAAACAGGGTTATTGTTACCATCTCATTTGATTGAATAAGGAGGGTTAGATACAATCGCATCATATTTATATTGAGCTAATTCATCATCAGGGTTAATTAAAGTATCACCTAGTGCGATTCTAAATTTTTCAAAGGGAATATCGTGCAAGAACATATTCATTCTTGCAAGACTAAAGGTGGTTGAATTAATTTCTTGTCCATAATATCCTGCTACAGCATCATCTTTACCTAAGATTTTACGATATTTTAATAATAATGATCCACTACCACAAGCTGGATCATAAACTCTACTAATTCGTTTTTTGAATTTATGATCTTTAGTTAAATTATTAAAATCAATCAAGGTGATATTAGCTAAAAGTTCACTTACTTCTTGAGGAGTGAAAAATTCACCAGCTGTCTTACCCGCATTTTTAGAATACATGGTCATTAAGTATTCATATGCATCACCAAAAGCATCAATGCTGTTATCTCAAAAATCGCCAAAATTGATCTCAGAAATTTTAATCAAGGTTTTTGCTAACATCTTATTGATTTCAGCTACATTAGTACCTAATTTAATATTATTGAATTTTAAATCATCAAATAGACCACTAAAATCTTTTTCTGATGCTAAGCCTTTTGTTGATTTTTCAATGTCTTTAAAGATCTCACTTAAATCAATATTTAAATTTTCATTAGTTAAACAATTTTTAGTAACGTTTTTAAATAGGTTTTTCGGTGGAATATAAAATCCGATCTCTTCTCTTAAACCATCAATTGATTCTTCTTTGAATTCTGAATCATCATATTCTGCAAAATCAAATCCTGGATATTCATTTTGCATACTTTCATTAACATTTCTAGTTAATTTTTCTGAAAGAAATCTGTAAAATAAGAATCCAAAAATATAGTCTTTAAAATCTAATGGTTTTAGATTTCCTCTAACATCAGCAGCAATTGATCAGATTTTTTGTAATAAACTTTTTCGTTCTAATTCTTTTTGATTGTTCATAAATTCTCCTTAATTTGATGTGTTGGTTTTAATGAATAATTCATTTAATTCATTAAAAGCCTTCTCGCGTGTTTCCTTAATTTCATTATACTTATCAGAATTGCTTCCTTTAAAAGCAATTAAAGGTCTTGTAGCTTTAAATAGTCTTGAAAACTCACTTCCGTATCTTGTAAGTTCATCTTTTTCGCGACAATCCTTGAAATAGTCACTTAATTTATCGATGTACATTCCGTACTTTTCAGCTATCTCTTCTAATCTAGCATCTACTGTTTTTTCAACAAACTTCTTAAATTGAGTTTCGATATCGCCTGAAACATCATAATTCTGAGAGTTAATAAATGCGATAATAAGTTCTCTTCTAGTTCTAAGTCCAGTCGAACTGCCAATAGCTCTCAAAATTTCTTCGAACAGTTTTTGTTCATCTTCACTCTTGGATTTGTTCTTAGAACCTTTTTTGGATCTTTTCTTAGATATCGTGTTAATTAGATCAAGAACGTGACCTAAATTATAATCTTGAGATTTAATTAATTCCATCTCATATGTAATATCATCTGAAATGTCTTCAATCTCTTTTCTTTCTGCTAGCCAACGTTGACATTCCAAATAATGAGATCGATAGTCATTAATTTCTTGCTGTTTAAGAATCTTTTTCTCGTCATCAAATTCAATAAATTGACTAAGAAAATTATTAAATTTTAATCATTTATTAAATGTTTTAATAAACTCTTGCCTTTCTTCTTTTAATCCAATATCACTTAGATATTGAATGGGGAATTTAGTTTGAAGTTTTTCAACAATAGCATCATAACCTTCGTTTGTTTCATCACCATAATAATAAGCGTCGAATCCTTTTAATAATACTAAGCTATCAGCTGATTTCTTATTTGAGAATAATTTAATAGCATCGTGAACTGCTTTTTCAATATTTCTAAAGATCACGACATTTCCATAAGGTTTAGTATTATCAAAAACCCGATTGACTCTTGAAAATGCTTGAATCAAACCGTGATCTTTTAAGTTTTTATCAATTCAAATCGTATTTAATTGTGGTGCATCAAATCCTGTTAACATCATATTAACCACAATTAAAATATCGATTAACCCATCTTTCGTTTTTTGAGATACATCCTTGTAGTATGATTTTAGATCTTCTGTATTTAGATTGATACCAAATAAGTTATTGTAATCTTCGATGGCTTTTTGAAGAAATCCTTTATCTTCATAACTCATGCGTGGATCTAATTCATCAGGATTTTCATCGTCTAAATTAGTGTTCGCGTAACTATTGATCTCATCAGGATCTTTATTATTCGCATTATCGACATCTGATTCTTTGTTAGCGTAGTTATAAACAATTGCAACATTTAATTTTTTCTTAAGATCTGGATCTTTTTGTAATAGCATTTCTTGCAATCTTTTAAATGCTGAATAGTATGCTCTAGCTGCTTCAATTGAGGGAGCTGCTAACATACTATTAAAACCAGAAAGTTTTGAACGATGCTTAGCTAAATCTTTATATCCATATTGTTTAATTAAATGAGCTCTAGTAAGATAATAATTTTCATCTCTTCTTGTGAACGTATCAAAATTATTTCAGATTCATTCGGTTATCGTTTCAATTCTACTTGGTTTTTCAAAGATCGCTTTACCATCGATAGCATCACTTCTTGTCTTTTTGTTGGGATCTTTAACTTGATCAGATTCTTTAAATCTGCCTCATCAATAAAGTTTGAAACCTAATACTTTATCATCATATAAAGCATCATCAATTGCGTAAATATGTAATGGTTTTGCATTTCCAAATAAATGAGCTGTTGTCGTTTTATCACCGTTAAGTGATGCGTTTGAATTTTTTTCAAAAATTGGTGTACCAGTAAAACCAAACATCATTGAATTTTTGAAATACTTAGCAATATCAGAATGCATCTTACCAAACTGACTGCGATGACATTCATCAAAGATAAAGACAATTTTACTATTTCTTAATTCTGAACCATTGGAATTATCGTAATCACGAATTAAGTTCGTCAATTTTTGAATTGTAGTAACAACAATTCTTTTTTCTTTATCCTTAAATAACTTATCTAAAACTCTTGTACTTGAAGCATTAGATGTAGCTCCTTCTTGAAAGTTTTCATACTCTCGTTGAGTTTGATAATCAAGATCCATTCGATCAACTACAAATACAACTTTATCAACTTCTTCGATTAAACTAATTAATTGAGCAGCTTTAAAAGAAGTTAAAGTTTTTCCACTTCCAGTTGTATGTCATACATAACCTCTGGATAAATCTTTACCTAAATGTTCGCTATTATTAATTGCATAAGCAACCTTGTACATGATCTCTTCAACTGCAACAATCTGATAAGGTCGCATTACTAATAGCTTTTTATCTTCATTAAAAACACAATACTTTGTTAAAGTGCTTAACAAAGTGAATTTTCTTAAAAAGGTGTAAGTAAAACTATCTAAATCATCGATTCGATTATTAGAAAAATCAGCTCAATGCGAAGTTTGTTTAAACGAATGAAACTCTTTGTTTCTTCTTGAATTAGTACTCTTTTTTCTGGTATTTTCTCTTACTGTGTTTGAATAGTATTTAGTAATACTTCAGTTTGAAATAATGAATAATTGAACGTAATCAAAAATACCATCAGTTTCTTGGAATGAATCATTCCAATAGCGATCGATCTGATTAAAGGCATTTTCAAGATCAACGCCTGGTTTTTTTAATTCGATATGACACAAAGGTAAACCATTAACTAAAATCGTTACATCATAACGATTTTTATGACCGCTTTTAGTATCAACACTAAATTGATTAATTACCTGTAAAGTGTTTTTGACTAAATTATCTTTATCAATGATTTTTACATTGACAGATGATTTATCATCTCTTTCTAAATTATATATATTAGCCCAGTGTTTTTGTAAAAGTTCGGTTTTTTCAAGATAAGTATGATTTTTGTTAAGTAAAAAATCATTACAGAATTTTCGCCATTCTGTTTCTGAAAAAGTTATCTCATTCAACTTTTCCATTTGAATTCTTAAGTTATCTTTTAATTTATCAACTGTTTTAATATCACTTGCATATTCATAACCTAGATCAACCAAATTTTTAATTAGGTTATCTTCTAGTTCTTTTTCAGTGGTAAGTTTATAGTTTAATTTCTTTTCGGGCCTCTGAAAAGCAATCACCTTATCTTTTTGTTCTAATATATGTTTGGCTTTCATAACATCATGAAAAATTATTTACATTAATAATAGTTATTAATGTAGGTTAGACATAAGCTAATTATAAAAAACTTATATCTTGTTTATGAATTAAACAGTAAGAAATTATTTATTTAATAAATAATCTTATATGATGCTTAATTTAAAGTAGTGCTTAAAACTAAAGAAGAATTAGTGAACGAATAAGATGAACAAGATTCAGCAATTGATTAATGAACTTTGTCCAGGTGGGGTTGAATATAAAAAACTTGAAGAAGTCGTTGTTTGAAACAAAAAGTTTAAAGATGCAAACAATATCTTTAAACCTGTAAAAATTCCAGATATTTTAAATAAAAAAGCTAATGAAATAGCGGTTGATAACGGTGATATCAAAATATTAACAACGGGTTTAAAAGATCTATATACCTTTAGAGAAGGTAATGATAATTATATTTATAATGCTGAAGTTATCACTATTCCTTCTGGAGGTTCAGCTAACATTAAATATCATGCGGGTGATTTTATTAACTGCGGTAACATAATCGGAATTGCTAAAGATAAAAATGTTTTAAACACCAAATACTTGTATTATTTTCTAATCGAAAATAAAACTCTAATTGAATCGTTTTATAGGGGTGGTGGAATCAAACACCCTAGTATGCCTGATATTTTGAGAATTAGAATACCGTTACCACCACTTAAAATACAAAATGAAATTGTAAAAGTATTTGATATTTTTGTAGAACTAACAACTGAACTTACAACTGAACTTAACTTACGTTCATCCCAGTATGTGTATTATCGGGATAAGTTGCTTGACTTTGATCAAAATCAGGAAATAAGAATAAAGAAATTAGGTGAAATGTGTTCTGTTAAGATGGGCAAGAGAGTGTTGAACAAAGATACTAACAACACTAAAGGAATACCTTTTCACACCATTTCTACTTTGGGGCATAAAGCAACGAAATATATTTCTAAAGAACTCTTTAATCAACTAAAGAGAAATTATCCTTATCCTTCAAAAGAACAAATATTAATATCAACATCTGGAACCATAGGTAAAATTGTAGAATTCGACGGTAAAAATCAATATTTTCAAGATTCTAATATTGTCTGATTAGAAAACGACGAAAAAAATGTTTTAAATAAATACTTATACTATTTTTTACAAACAAAACCTTGGAACTCAAATAAATCTAGCACTATAGAAAGACTTTACAATAAAGACTTAGAACAATTAACTATAAAAATGCCTTCATTAACCACACAGAATAAAATTGTTAACTTTTTAAATAACTTTGAGCTAATATGTCTGGATTTAAATATCGGTTTACCTAAAGAAACAGAATTAAGAAATAAACAATACGAATACTATCGCGACCAAATATTTAACTACTTAAATACAGGCAGGGTTGATACAAACGAGAGAGAGAGAGAGAGAGAGAGAGAGAGTTAATCTCCTAATCGTTCTTCAATATGTATTTGGTTCAATTTTAATTGATTTCAATTCTATTGCTAATATTTCTACTGGTTCGTCAAACGCTTCAGACGCCGTTGATAATGGTCAATATCCACTATTCATTAGATCAAAAGAAATAAAAAGAATCGATCAATATGAGTACGATGAGGAAGCTATCATAATCCCTGGAGAAGGAGGTGTAGGCGATATTATTCACTATATCAACGGTAAATATGCGTTGCATCAAAGGGTATATCGAATCAACTTCATTAATAAAAACTTAATAAATACAAGATATGCAAAATATTATTTAGAGTGTTATTTCAAAAAATACATTCTTAAAAAAGCGGTTTCTGCCACTGTTACTTCAATTAGAAAACCGATGATAGAAGAGTTTGAAATTAATTTACCTATACTATCTATTCAAAACAAAATAGTAGACGTTTTAGACAACTTCGAACAATTATGTTCAAACTTAAATATCGGATTACCCAAAGAAACTGGATTAAGAAATAAGCAATACGAGTATTATCGAGATCAAATCTTTAATTACCTAAATAAAGGTAAGCTCGATATAGACGAGAGAGAGAGAGAGAGAGAAACGAGATCTAATTAAATTACTGCTCTTTATCTTTGATCAAGTAAATGTAAAACTATCTGATATTGCAACCATCAAAACTGGTTCAAGGATCACTAAAAAACAACTATTAAAACAAGGTTATCCAGTAATCAGTGGGGGGATGAATATCTTTGGTTATTATGATCAATTCAATACCAAAGCAAATACGATCACTATTGCAAAATATGGAACAGCTGGATATATCGATTTTCAAACTCAAGAATTTTGAGCTAATGATGTAACTTATCTGATTGAACCTTTAGAATTTATTGATAATAAATTCTTATACTATACATTACTAAACAATCAAAAATTGATTGATTCTTATGTAATAAAAGCAACTCCTAATCATTTACCAATTGATAAATTAAAAGAATTACCGATTACGATTACTTCATTTAAGAATCAAGAAGTAATTAGTAAATGAATTGATAGTTTTAATAACTTAATAATTGATATGGATAATAGTATTCCTAAATTAATAGAACTATCAACTAAACAATACATTTACTATCGTAATTACTTATTTGGGTTGTTAGAAAATAAGTAGGATTGTTTGATAGTAAGTAATTCTTTTTATTAAGTTATCTAAGTCGAGTTTGAATAGGAAATTTTTTTAATAAAAATTCTACTTTTTAATCAAAAAATACATATCTTGATTGTGGATGAGAATAGATAGTGATCTTAATAGCTCAGAGAGATAAAATTATTATTTAAAAAACTAAAATTATTATGAAACTTTTTATTAATGAGCAACCAGGATATATGAAGTTAATTAGTTTGTTTTCAGGAGCAGGAGGATTAGACTTAGGCTTTGAAAAAGCAGGGTTTAATATTGTAGCTGCTAATGAATACGATAAAACGATTTGAGAAACGTATGAAAAGAATCATAATACAAAACTAATTAAGGGTGATATTTGTCATATTCCTTCAGATGTGTTTCCTGAATGCGATGGTATTATCGGTGGTCCACCATGTCAGTCTTGAAGCGAGGCGGGCTCACTAAAAGGAATCGATGATTCTAGAGGACAATTGTTTTATCAATACATACGGATTTTAAAAGATAAAAAACCAATGTTCTTTTTAGCAGAGAACGTTAAAGGAATGATGTCTAAAAGACATAATGATGCTGTAGAAAAGATTGTTTCTCAATTTAAAGAAGTTGGTTATGATCTTTCAATTCATTTGTTGAATGCTAGTGATTATGGTGTTGCACAGGATCGTAAAAGAGTTTTCTATGTTGGCTTTAGAAAAGATTTAAACGTTAAATATGAACCACCTAAACCATATAATTACAAGTTAACTTTTAAAGATGCGATTTTTGATTTAAAGGATTCAGCAATTCCAGCATTAGGAAAAAATAAGACGAATGGTGATAAGTGTAAAGTTTCAAATCATGAATACTTTATTGGCGATTATTCGCCAATGTTTATGAGTAGAAACAGAGTTAGACAATGGAATGAGCAAGCATTTACCGTGCAAGCGTCTGGTAGACAATGCCAATTGCACCCACAAGCACCAGTTATGCCTAAGGTTGAAGCTAATAAGAACATATTTAAACCCGGGAAAGAAGCACTGTATAGAAGATTAACTGTAAGAGAATGCGCTAGAATTCAAGGATTTCCAGACGATTTCAAATTTTATTACAAGAATTTGAATGATGCTTATAAAATGATCGGTAATGCAGTTCCTGTAAACTTAGCGTACGTTATGGCTGATTCCATTCTAGAAGCCTTGCGTAACTCTAACTCAAATTTAATCTCGCAAAAAGAAACACAGATAACTAGATCGAAATAATCGATGAGTGAAAAAAGTAATAATCATGGAAGGGCATATGAATTTTCTTATTTAATTACATTGTTCGAAGAAATATCCAAGATTCGTCCTGCAAAGATCTTCAAAAACAGTAGTTATTATGCGGCAGAACGTGCATGAAATACTTTAAGCGATTCTGAAAAAGCTGTATACAAGATTAGTGCATTGGCTGGAGTAAATACTATATTTCAACTTGAACCTACCATTTTAGACGGCGAATCAGATGAACTGGAGTTGAAAATTCAATCAGACGTTAAAGCTAAAAAAGGTGATGTAAGAGATGTTTTGATTATCAAACTTGGTAGTGGGTGAGAAATTGGTCTTAGTGTAAAGCATAATCATTTTGCTGTAAAACACAGTAGATTATCCAAGAATTTAGATTTTGGAAAAAAGTGGTACGGAATAGCTTGTTCTGAACAGTATTGGAAGGACGTTAAACCGATATTTGAATATCTTGATTCTGAAAAACGAAAAAATTCTAAATGAAGCGAGTTGCCTAACAAAGAAGACGATGTATATATTCCTTTATTAAATGCATTTAAAGATGAACTGTTGAGACAAAATCGTTTATTTAATAAAGATATTCCTAGATTAATGGTTGAGCATTTACTTGGTAACTATGATTTCTACAAAGTAATCGCAATCGATAATAAAAAGATAACTCAAATTCAATGTTTCAATTTGAGAGGAACCTTGAATATACGTGGGAATAAACAAAAAGGAAACGTTGAATTACCAATATCAACGCTTCCGACAAGAATCGTGAGTTTAGAATATAAACCTGACACTAAGAATACATTGGAACTTTATTTAGATCATGGTTGACAATTCAGTTTAAGAATTCATAATGCTTCGACTAATGTCGAATCAAGTTTGAAATTCGATGTACAAATTATAGGCATGCCTACAACAATACTATCGATAGATAGTAGTTGGAAATAAATCTATTAAGAGAACTAGTAGTTTTATCAATCAAAATCCATGGATAAAAACAGATTAAAAATCAGAGTTAAGAAGAATACATTCGATCAACGTGGTATTGAGTTATATAGTATGTTTCCTCTTTAATCTCAGATCATTTGATATTGATCCGAAAACATAAGATTCTTATTCATTTTTTGAAGAAACAAAAAACAATAAAATAAATATTACATAATCAGATATGTAGAAATTGACCGCTATAACAAACTTGAAGGTTCTCGTAAAAACTTATGAAAATTAACAAACCTAGTGGTGCAGAGAAACGACTTTATAGTTTAACGTGAGAATTTAGCATTTTTAGTTAACGAGATTCCGAAACAATTAAAAAAATTCAAACTTGACTAAGTTTGAATTTTTTTAATTCAATCGATCGATTTCTAAATCGTAACCTTGGATTATTAACACTACCTTAAAAAAGATCGCGAGGTTTCTTATCGTCTAACAACTTAATGATTTCATCAAATAACCGTTCAGGATTGTTTGATAACCGCTTAATCCGACCTTTTTGAGCTACCGAGATCTTCCCATTAGTTTCACTAACAATAAAAACGATCGCATCAGACTTTTCACTTAAACCTACACCAGCTCTATGACGTGCACCGTATGAAACATCTAATAACTGCTGAGTCATCGGGAAATAACTTGAGATCGAAACCATCTTCATATCCCGAATAATTATTCCACCATCATGTAGGGGAGAATTTTTGTTATAAAACACCGAGATAATAAACTCAGGTGAAAAATCACCCATAATCTTATAACCAACGTTGATGTAATAATCTAAGTTATCTTCTCGTTCAATCGCGATAATCCCACCGATCTTATCTGCTGATAATTTAAGTAAGGAACTGCTTAAATTATCATAAAAATCGTTTAGTGATCGGTCGTCTTGTTTTTTCTTAAAGATCTTTTTAAAAACACTAAAGAACGATTCCTTATCAGCTTTTCTAGAAAAGATAAAGATAATAAATTGAATGATACTTACAATCATTATCACTAGAAAAGCTATTAAGATTAAGATCAGTAAAGTTGTGTTAGGCATTAATGTGATTATTTATTATCTTCGTGGATGGCAAAATCAATGCGTTTAAGTCGTTTATCTGCTGATAATAGTTTGACATCAACGATATCACCGATCTGATATTTCTTATGGGTGTTTCTGCCAATTAAAGAATCAGTATTTGGATCATATCTGTAATAATCACCGTTAATATTATTTAGTCTTACTAAACCTTCAATGCCGTTATCTAATTCAACAAACATTCCAAAGTTGGTAATGGCATTAACTGTTACGTTATGATATCAATTTCCTAGGAAATTGCTCATATACTTAACATATAAGAACGCATTAACATCACGTTCACAATCAACAGCTACTAATTCTTGTTTATTGATTAGTTCACATCATTCTACAAGATGAGATTTTAATTCTTCTCTTTGAAGATCAGTGTATGCATCTTTATCAAAGACAAACATTCATAGAATTCTGTGAACGATATTATCAGCATATCGTCTGATTGGTGAAGTGAAGTGGGTGTAGTGTTTTGAAGCTAGTGAGAAGTGTTTGGTGTTTTCAACTGAATAGTAAGCCTTATTCATTGAACGTAATAAGAGTTTATTAATTAACTTAATCTTTTTATGATCAGCATTATTGGTTAATCACTTTTGAATATCAGTTGATTTAATACTGTTTAAATCACCAAAGATTTCAAAGTTTAGCGCTCTTGCCCAGTTTGAAAAACTAGTTAGTTTGTGAACTGGTGGTTTTGGATGAACTCGGTAGATGAAATCAAGATTGTATTTGCTTGCAAATAAACAAACCGCTTCATTGGCTGCTACCATGAAATCTTCGATCATTTCTTGAGCTTCACCATGAGGTTTTTTAACGATATTAATCGGTTCAAAACGATCGTTTAATTCGATTGAAGTTTCATCAACATCAAACTGTAAATAACCACGCTTGATCTTCATTCGTCTTAGAATTTTAGCCAACACTCTAGAATCATCTAACATCTGACGAATTGAAGAATCAACTTCTTTAAGATCGTTTATAGCACTGAAGTATTCATTTACTTCTTCATAACTAAAACGTTTATGTGAGTTAATGATTGCTGGGTAATAATCATGACTCATGATCTTACCAGTACCATCAATCATTAAATCACCAACAACAACGAACTTATCAACCCCTGGATTTAATGAACACAGATCGTTTGATAATTCTTCTGGTAACATCGGTATAACTTTATTAGCTAAATACACTGATGTTGCTTTAGTTCTTGCTAAACGATCCATTGGACCATCAAACTGCACATAGTGACAAACATCAGCAATCGCTACTTTTAAGTTATAACTGTCTTCGTCGATCTTTTTAACATAGATCGCATCATCTAAATCAAGTGCACTAGCTGGATCGATCGTGACAAAAGATAATTCTCTTAAATCTTTACGAATTGCTTTTTGGTGATCATCTAGTTCGTATTTTAAGCTTTTAGCTTCGTTAATAACATCTTGACTAAAGCTTGGTTCAATCAGATGATTGTATGCAATCGCATCAATATCAATTCCAAGATCTTCTTTAGATCCGATCTTTTTAACTAAAGCCGCTTTAATTACACCGTGATTGATTTCAACAACCTCAAACATGATGCGATCATGTTCTTTTAGTTCTAGATAATGTTTATCTAGAACAACTTTATAGATTAGTTTAGGATCATCAGGGATCACTAAATACTCATCACCTGTATCTTCATATGTTCCTACGTATCTAGTTCTAGCTCTTTCAACTACTTTTAAGATACAAGCATCAGTTAAATCATGCTTGTATCAATCGTTTTGCACACTTAAAGGAGCAAATTCAACTAGATCGTTGTTTAAGGCATTGTTTAGATTGATATTATGAACATAATATTTAGATAACTCTTCATTTTCCAACTTAATGAAGCCATTACCATTAGTTCCAATTGACAATCTTCCCACCATGATCTTAGATAGATCTGGTGCAGAGTTTTGATAACCTAATACAACCTTATTGTTTGCTAACTTCTTTAATTGACCGTCAAGTAGCATCTTATCAATCTCTTTGTAGATTGCAGTCTTGGTGTATTTGTTATCTAGTTTTTTAACAATAATCCCTGGTGGGATTGGTTTTTTATCTTCTAATCTTACGATTTGTAAGATATCATTAATGATCTTTTGCCTATTGTTATTATTGTTCATAGCAGCTATATTTTGTAACAGATGATAAATTATTATTTAATTACGAAATGATAAATTAATCCAAGGATTAAAAATAACAACATTAAAATAAACATCACGATCTGTAAGACCTTGATAATTCCACGGTCTTTGGTCTTTTTAAAGATCTCAAGATCTTGTCCAGATAGTGATGCTAACCCTCCAGTTGTTCCCGAGTTAGATAGCCCTAATCCTACGATTAGTGCAAGAATTGCTAGTACAAAAAATGTTATTTCAGTTGGATTCATATCGTCATTAAATTTATTGATTTCGATAAGTAATTATAATAATTTAATTTTTTAATTGTTTATATAGCGTTTTGACTTTTTTATTATAGTGAGCCAAACCAGTTCTTGTGATCTGATAACCTTGTTTTGTTAGTAGTTCACTAAGTTCACTTAGTGAAGCTGAAGGGTTGTTAAGTTTGGTATAACAATAGCTTTTAAATAATGGTTTTTGTTCTTGAAAGGTTTTGTCATTAACGATCATTTGAATCATTGGGATTAAGGTGTTATTCAGATCGATCGTTTTGGTTAGATTAACGATATCAAGATTATTAGATAGTTGAACTTTTCTTACTAGTTTGCGTTTAAGATTACTATCTTCATATTTAAACATGCAATCAAAAGCATTGATGTAAGCTAGAAAGTCAATGATCTCTTGTGTTTTTTTTAAATACAAAATGTATTTATTTTTACGCGTGATAAGTTTAAAGTTATTAAACCCATTTTGGATCAACAAATCATTTACCAACCACACTTTGTGTTCATTACTAAAGATCAATTCTAAATGATGATCTTTAGCACTAAACGTTGATAAATTTCCAACACTTAAAAACAATCCACCAAAAAACGCTCTTAGTTGTTGTTCTTCTAGTTCTTGATTATCTAAACTCAATAAGGTTGAATCTAATTTAAAAATAAGTTCATACTCATGCTTTTTTAATTGGTTAATCCGATGAGTATGTCTAATTTCATTCTTTAATTCTTGATTAAGCAAGATTAAGATTTTTTTTAAAAAGATGATTGTTTTAGGGTGTTGAGAAGTATAACTTTGATAATGATCATTCACAAGTTGTAACTTATCAAAGATCATGCCATTTAAAAAATACTTAGCATTTTTCTCATCTAAGACTTGATCACAGATCTCACTTTTAACCTCTTGACTAAAAGTGACCATCTATTTATTTAGTTTGAAAAAATCGTTTACAGCTAATGCTGCAATTGTTCCATCTGAGATTGCAGTTGAGATCTGTCTAATTTTTTTATGAACACAGTCTCCTGCTGCATATAAACCTTCAACACATGTTTTTTGATTAGCATCAACTAATACATAACCTTCTTCACTTAAGACATTAAATGACTTTAAAAAACTAGTGTTAGGTACTGCACCAATATAAGGGAATAAACAATCCACTGTTAAATCTGTTGATTGGTTATTCTTTAAATTCTTAACCTTAATTCCTTTAAGAGTTTGATCACCTAGATAACTATCAACAACATGAGAAAGTAAGAACACTACGTTCTTTTTTTCTTTAAGTTTATTTACTGCATAACTATCAGCTCTAAATTCATCTCTTCGATGAATTAAATAAACTTTATTACAGATCCCTGATAAGTATAGTGATTCTTCAACAGCAGCATTACCACCACCTACTACAGCTACATCACGATTCTTATATAGTGGTCCATCACAGATCGCACAATATGAGATTCCCTTGGTTTCAAACTTAGCTTCATTTTCTAAACCTAATTTACGTTCAAGTGTTCCAGTAGCTACAATTACAGCTTTAGATAATAGGGTTTTATTATCTAAATAAGTAAAGAAGTAATTTTCTTGTTTTTCAAGACCGGTTACTTGAGAATAAAAGATTGGCACTGATAAACTGTTTAATTGATTAAACATATTAACAGCCAAATCAGGTCCTTTGATTGAAGCAAATCCTGGGTAGTTATCAATAAAACCAGTTTTTAGGATCTTTCCCCCAGGTGCTGAACCTTCAACCACACAAACATTAATGTTGGCACGCTTAGCATAGATTGCTGCAGTAATACCAGCAGGACCACTACCTATAATTACTAGATCAAATAGATCATTTTTTCCATCAACTCGATATGACATATTTTTTTATTTTTTACCTTTTTTAAAAAATTTGAAGATTTTTTAATTAAAAAATCTTCGTTGCTTCTTTTGTATATTTATATTCGTTTGCGATTAAGCTTAGTTAACTCTTCATCAGTTAGTTTAGCTTCAATCTTAGTTTGGTAATCATGGAATTCTAACTTAACATCAAGACTGTTAATTCTAGAATCCGGTAACAAGTGAAAAATCTTAGATACAGCCAAGATCTCATTTTCAATATTGAAGTAAACTGAATACGTTACTAAATAATGATGATCTAGCTTATCAGGTTTAAGTAGGTCTTTTACTGGTCCTAGATCATTACACACCATTGAAAACTGTTTGTGTCGTACAACAGGTTGACCATTTTCAGCAAACATCACAAAGTCTTGGAACGACATCGCACTAGTATTGTGATAAACAAGTAACTTGCGGTTTAACAATACTTGGTTAACAAAGATTGCATCTTTGTTCTGATCATAATAAATTACTTGATTGGTTTTAGGAAAAGCAGATGATAAGAAATCATCTTTAGCCGCTAATTGCTTAAACGTATTGATATCATACTGATTAAATGGGGTTCGATATAATTCAGTATGTTCATAACTGGTAACTTTATCAAAATCTAAGAAGTTAATAAAAAAACCTGTTTTATAATCTTTATGAACAAAATAACCAGGTTTTGTATTATTGTCCAAAACGTTGTAATTACATAAAACTGAGAATACCTTACGAATCAGATTACGTGAAAGTCCAAATTTGATTGACAACTGACGTTCTGACGGTATTCTCTTATTTGGTAGCCACTGCTTTGATTGAATCTTTAAATAGATATAAAGTAAAACAGTATTATACATGGTTTTTTAATAAAATATTGACAATTGCTGGTTAGATTATAAAATTATTTATAAAAATTTTATCAATTTATGAATCCTTTCGCACAATGGATTAAATTAGTTGAAAGACTCCACTATGATAGTGGTTATGTTTTTTGTAATATCGTCGATTTAGTTTTAATTAGTCATATCAACTATCATAAAGCTAATACACCATTAACCTTTTTTTTGATCTATGATCAAAACTTAAATGAACTATTAATCTTTGATAATAGTAATGGTTTTAGTTATTACGAACTAATTAGTTTAAGTAATTTTTTCCAAAGTGATAACGAACAATACCATGGGTATTTTAGGTCATTAATTAAGTTAGCTGACCAGTTTGAATTCTTTAATCAAGGTGCAGCTGAAGAAGTTGGGTATTATTTCAAACTTCATAATCTTAATGATCAATTACTCTTTAATGATCTAAAGCAAATCCAAAGAGGGGAATATTATAATCGCACTAGTTTTGCGAACGGAACTTTAATTAGATTAAAGCAATTAAAAGTTCCTTATGAACTTAATGATTTTAAGGTGATCGCTAACCAATTAAAATTGATTTATCAAAAGTTTATTAATACTAATAAACTTAAGTTTTATGTCCTATATAAAAAAGGTCAAGAGTTTTATGATCTTTCAACCAACCCTTTAAATAAGTTAACTAATTTAGATCAAGCAAAACCGCTTGATAAAACTAAAAAGCCAGTTTTAGCAAGTTTAAAGGATGGTAAAAAACGAATTAAGGTTAATGAAACAATTGAATGAAACAACCAAAAGATCTATTTAAATGGTTATCTCGGAATTCTTAGTGAACCTGATTTTAAAAAAGCCGGGATCTATCTATATAACAACAACAAACTAATTAAGGGGATTAATGTTTATGATCGTTATCGCCCTGAACTATTATTTGGTTGTGCTGATCATTTAAATAATACGCATTTATACGGTGAGTTGGAGTTAGCTAATCTATCAACAGGTTTGTCTAGTGATCTATTTGAATATGATGCTAAGTTTGAAAAACAATTACTTAAGATCTTAATCAATCTGGTTGGGGATAAAAACCACGATGAACCTGATAAGATTAGTGGACAGATTAAAGTTTTAGCCAAACAAAAGAAAGCTAGTCCTCCACCAACTAAGAAGACAAAGAAGATCGATTCGCTTTAGAATAACATGAATATTAAAAAACGACATTTCATCTTGATCAGAATGAAATGTCGTTTTCTTTTGCTTTTAAAATATCTCTTATTATTTATTAACCATCTTTAAGATCTGATCAAGATAGATCGTATCTTCAAAACGATATTGTTTTTCAGATTTACCAAAATGACCGTATACTGCTAAATTAGAATATTTAGTGGTTTTTAGTTTTAGTAGATCAATAATTGTAGCTAAATCATGGTTAAAGATCTTTTTAACAATCTTATTAATTAAATCTAGTTCTACAGTATTAGTATCAAAACAATTAACAACGATATCAAGCGGTTTATTTAACCCGATCGCTCATGAGATGATTACTTCACATTGAGTAGCTAGTTTTGCTTTAACAATGTGTTTAGCAATCCATCTAGCATAATATGCCCCTGAGCGATCCACCTTAGTGTAATCCTTACCACTATAAGCACCACCACCATGGTGAGCATAGATTCCAAAACTATCTACTAATAGTTTTCTACCAGTTAATCCAGTGTCAGCAGTTGGACCACCGCTGACAAACAATCCTGAAGGATTGATTAGTGCTTCATAATTTTTATTAAAACCATATTTGGTAGCAATCTCATCCATGATAAACTTTTTAACAAAAAGTTTAAAAACACTTAGATCAACATTTTCTTCATGTTGAATTGACATCAAGATTGTTTTTAATTCAACTTGATTATCATCTAGATAATTCAAGCTTACTTGAGCTTTCATATCATACTTAGCATGATTAAAAGTATTGTTATCAATTAGTTCTTTAGCTAATCGCACAAGATCGTGTGCCATCATAACTGCTAAAGGCATTTGATTGTTGGTTTCATCACAAGCATAACCAACGGTGATCCCTTGATCACCTGCACCGATCTTGTCATTTTTTTGATCTACCGATTGAGCAATATCATGAGATTGCTCATTGATATTAGCTATAATCGTAAAGTCGCTACGATCATAACCAAATTGATTAACCACTTTTCAAGCAGTATTTACATAATCAACGCTTGCTTTAGTACTAATCTCACCCGCAATAATAATCAGGTGGTTACAAGCCATTACTTCGCAAGCGACACGACTGTTTTGGTCTTGTTTTAAACAAGCATCTAAGATTGCATCTGCAATCTGATCACAGATCTTATCAGGGTGTGCGCTACCAACACTTTCAGCAGTATACACACCTTTTCTGTTATGGTTTAAATTAATAATATTCAGAGTGAAATACCCCTTAGTTTTTAATAATCATCATTAAATTATATAAATAAAAAAATTATTAAACGAATTATTCGTTTAATAAATATTGCGCGTAATTAATGATCATAGCAGCATTATCACCAGAGTAGATTTTTTTGGGAACTAGGGTTTTGATATCTAGTTGTGTTAATTCATCTCTTAGATAACTATTAGCACTTACCCCACCACCTAATAAGATTGTTTGGTATTTGGTGACTGCTTTGTTAATCACGTTTTTAACGCGATTGACAAAATCATCAATAATGAATTTTTGAAATGATGAAATCACTTCAACTAAATTAAATTCAGGTTTATTTTTATTTAGTTCGATGTAGCGTAATACCGCAGATTTAAATCCTGAATAACTAAAAGCTGATAGTTTATTTGTTTTTAAAAATTCAACCGTTTCAGCTTGTTCGATGTCGAACAATTGATCGATCTTAGCACCTGCTGGATATTTTAAATCTAATGCTCGACCAACTTTGTCATACACTTCACCGATTGCATCATCTAGTGTTTCATCGATTAAAGCGATTTTAGATGGTGATTGAACATCATAAATTGCAGTATGCCCACCACTAACAACAATTCCTAATACGGGATAAACAAGATCACTTTTCTGATACATACAATCACCATCATCAATCATTGGTGAATAGATATGTCCATATAAGTGATTGATTCCTTTTACCGGTATTTTTAATAAATAACCCAAGGTGTTAGCAAATACTTTTGCGACATGTAAACAGTTTAATAACCCAGGAGTTTCAGTGTATGTAATCAGATCAATCTTATTGATTGTTATATCAGCTTCAGTTAGCGCTTCGTTAAGAGTTTCATGCAAGATCTCTTCATGATAACGGGCAGCAATCTCAGGGACAACACCACCATAATTAGCATGAACGCTTGATGATGATTTCGTTTTAGTTGTAACGATCTTTTGATCAATCGATATTGATATCGATAAATCATCACAACTAGATTCAATCCCCAAAATTACTTTATGATCCATAATTACTTAATTAACTGTAAGTATTATTTTACCGCAATCAATTATCTTTAAATCGCGCAAACGCGTTAACTAAACTTGCTTTTTGAATATCATTCAATGGAGCTTCAATAAAGTTAGTTACGTTTTTAACATCTTTAATAAAGTAAGCTGAATTGATGTTTTCAGATAATTCTTCTTGATTAGGAACTTCTAATCACCCTTCAGCAGCCACTAAACCATTTTCTGGATCTGAGATCTTTTTAAGTGGTGAAGTGTATTGCACGTAGTTGAAGTTTTCAAGCGGTCCGTTTTTATAAATCGTTTCAGGATCTTCAGTTAATACTTCTTGAAAATCAGCTAAAGTTTGATTAACCCCTTCTAAAGCAACTTTTCTAATCACTTTATAAGATTGTTCTAAAAAACCGGGAAAATGACGGATATTTAGTTGGTTAACAACAATTAAGTCTAATGCTAATGGGGTGTTAACTGGAGTAACAATATGAAAATCTTCACTTGTTGGTTTTAGTGGATCATCTTCTTCACCATGAAACTCACCACCTTGTGCTGAGAAGATTGCATCCCCATTAAACATGATTCCACCATTAATTCTGCCACTATCTAAGTTGTTTAAAATCACACTTGAGTCAGAGTTAAGTAAAGCCGTTGAACGGTTATTTGTTGCTAGATTGTGAAAATTAATTCCAGCGTCTGCAATCTCTTGATAAACATCAGCAAATTGATTCAAAGTCAATTGACTTGGTGGAGGGTTTACTGAAACTTCTTGATTATCTTTAGATGTTTTAATAATATTAGCAATCGAATATAATGAACGTTCGTCTTCAACAATCCCTAAGCGATTATTATTAAAACGATCGCGGTATTGCTCACTACTAATCGTGTTTAAGATATCATACCAACTACTTTGATGATCAACTAAAGAATCAATCTTAGCACCACGGTAAGCAAATACTAATGATTGAAAGAAATAAGGAACAGCATAATCTAATAGATTAACTGGTTTGTTATCAATTGAATAACTCGTTAAAACTTTTTGCACATCATCTGTAAATAAAGCAAGTGCATCAGTTGAATTTTTAATTGGCACTTCTTGATCTTCATCATTTAAATAACTTAGATCAAATTGTGATCAATCTAATTTTTGTAAGATCCCTTGATGAATTAAATCTAAAACAGCATACGTTGATAATGTACCAATCGTATAAGTTTCATTTTTAAAATTAGTGATCGCTTTTTCATTTGATGCAAAAGTATCAAATTGCAGATTATTATAAGTTTGTCTTAATTCAGATTGCAAATTTGGAGACATGTATGACTCAAAATTTGCATAAACAAAGTTACGGTTTAATAAGTTGTTTCCGCCTTCACAACTAGCTACTAAAACTGATGATAAAGCTAAAGCAGAAACGATTAATTTTACGGGTTTTTTCTTCATTTTTATACATAAATTAGTTGTGAATTGATCGAGCAACTTTTTCCTTATAATTAATTCTTTCAGTAATTGCTTTTTTGATTACTGAAATTGCTGTAGCCAAGATTCCAATGAATACTAGAATAGCCCCAAATGCGATTGCTCAACCTTTAATCCCTTTAGCAATAGAATACAATTCTGTAGCAATCGTTCTAGCTGAACCTCTTACATAAGAAGTGATAATGAAATCATCAAATGATGTGGCAAAAGCAATTAATCCACCAACAATTAGTGCAGGTGTTAGATAAGATAAAGTAATCTTGAAGAATGTTTGGATCTTGTTGTAACCTAAATCTTGTGAAGCCAAGATTAAGTTTGGATTCATTTTTAACATTCTTGGATAAATTGATACCAATGCAAACGGTGCACTAATTGAGATGTGTGAAACGATGATTGTAAATAGACCAAGTGGTTGGGCTAATGACACTCATGTTGCAATAAAGAAAATTATTAAACTTAAACCAGCAATAATATCAGGAACAACAATTGAAGTGTTTGATGATGAAATCATCAGTTTTTGATAAACCTTTTTATTTCTTCAGATTCCAAATGCAGTGATTGTTGCAATAAAAACTGAGATCGGAGTTGATACAAAAGCAACAATCAATGAAGTTGTTAAAGGTGTTAAGAAATCACCTTCAGCTAGTGCCATATAGGTTTCAAACGCCTTATTTGGATCGAATTGACTAAACGTTACATTAACGTTTCCTCTTTCAGTCACACCATTGAACGATAAAACAACGATGACAAATAAAGGTAAATAAATAAACAATAAGATGATAAAGATATAACTTTGTCTTAATACTGATTTAAATTTATCCATTATGATCTACTGCCCCCTTAATTTTATTTTTAAGTGCTGAGCGTTTTTTTAGATAACTAAACACTCTAGGAACTACAAAGAATAAGGTATAGAATGCTAAGATAAGGATCGCTAAAGTAAGACTTAACGCACTTGCTTGAGAAATAGCCACTCTAGATTCCAATCCATTAGAACCTAATGATAATAAATAACCACCAATCAGTTCACCATCATTAGCATTATTAACAAATCGTCCAATCCCAGCTGTAGTAAATGAAGGTAATAATACTAATGTCACACCTGAGATAATCGCATTCTTACAATAAGGAATCACGATCTTAAAAAAGCTCATGAAGTAGTTATATCCCAAGTCTTGTGAAGCTAACATGTAGTTCTTAGGCATTGAGATTAATACCGTATAGATAGGTAAGATCATGAACGGCATGAAAATATACACCAATCCTAATAAGGTTCAACCATCACCAAAAGTACTGTTAGCTTCACCAAAGATTAAATCTAATAAAGATTTAAGCCCAATTACTTTAATTAAGAAACTGTTTCAGATTGGTGCAGTTACTAATGCCACAACACTGTATTTGAATAACTTACTTTTAGTGATTGATAAGATGTAAGCAAATGGAAAGGCTATTACTAAACAAATAATCGTACAAGCAATTGCTAAACCAAAAGATTTAAACATCTTTGTAATAGTAAAGTTATCAACGATTGAAAAGTTCTCAGAAACATTAACACCAATAGTTCTACCATCTTGAGTTTGCACACTAAAAGGTGTAAACGCATTAACTAAAACAATAATTAATGGGATGATGAATAGAATTAATAGTAATAACGAATAAGGAAGAATTAACCAAGTCTTTTTAGGAGCCTTTAAGGTTTGAGTGATGGCATTTAAATTTTTGATCGATCTAAAATTTTTAAACATCTTCTTCTTTCCTCATCATGTGAACATCCATCTCGTCGAATTTTAAGCCAACGATTGATCCAACTTTAACTTCGTCGATATTATCAACTTTGATCATCGTTTTATCACTCATTAAACATTCAACTTCTCATAATACTCCTTTATAAGAAGTTTTGATTACTTCAACGTTGAAAAAGCCTTGGTCTTTTTCAACAACGTCAAAGTCTTCTGGACGAATTAAAACACGAACTTGATCGTCTTTTTTGAATTCGTATTCTTCATCAGTGTCAATAATATCACCAGAGTTTAGTTTGATTTTGTAGTCACCTAAATAGGTTCCATCAAAGATGTTGGCAGCACCAATAAATCTAGCAGTTCATTCATTGATTGGAGAGTCATAAATCGCATTAGGTTTACCAACTTGTTCGATATCACCTTGAGACATAACTACGATCTTATCTGATAGTGATAAAGCTTCTTCTTGATCGTGGGTAACTAAAATAAAAGTAATATTTAATTCTTTATGAATTCTTTTAAGTTCGTTTTGTAATTGTTTTCTCACTTTAGCATCTAATGCACTTAATGGTTCATCTAATAATAAAGTTTCAGGTTCAATTACTAATGCGCGAGCTAGTGCAACACGTTGTTGCATCCCACCTGATAATTCAGAAGGATATTTATCTTCTTTACCAGTTAAACCAACAAGTTTAATCATATTGTTGGCACGTTCTTCGATCTCTTTTTTAGTTAATCGTCGAGTTAACACTTTGTTTTCAAAGTGTTCTTTTTTCATGATTGGATAGGTTTCTCAATATGAAGTTCACCCATCAGCGTTTTCTAATTCTTTTAAGACCTTATCGTACTTAGTGTCGATTGGAATCTTCTTTTGATAATTAGTTTTTAATTCAACGATCTCTTGATTAAGTCGATTGATTTCAGTTTGTTCGTAAGCTTCAGATAATTTAGCTTCTAACTTAATCAATTCTTCTTGGTACTGAGCAAAACGCATTTCATCGTTTTCTAGCATCCAATCACTTTTTTCATACTCTTTACGGATCTTATCTAATTTATTAGATAGATCGTTTTTCTTTTTACTAAGATCCTTGATTTTATCAGCAGCTTTCTTTTCAGCTTCTTTTTGAATTTTTTCAGCTTGAACAGCTAATTTCGGATCGGTGTTTTCTTTAGGAACACGCATAATCTTAAGACCATAACAAACGTTGTTATAAACAGTCATATTAGGGAATAATGCGTAATCCTGAAAAACAGTCGCAAATGGACGTTTGTGAACGGGCATATCTTTAATATCTATTCCGTTAATCTTTATTTGTCCATAAGTTGGTTGTTCGAACCCAGCTAATAATTTTAACGTTGTTGTTTTACCACACCCTGATGGTCCTAACAATGTTACAAATTCAGACTTATTAATATCTAGATTTAGATTTCTAACGGCAACAAAACCATCGTCAAAAGTTTTATTAACGTTTCTTAGCTGAATAAAAACCTTATCTTCCAATTCCAGTTAATCCTTTCAATTTATCTTTAAATTTTTGTAGTTTGAAAAATACAGATAAAATTATAAAGTTTTTTTGCAAAAAAATTTCAAAAAAATACATAAATTTTTTTTCGATTTTTCTTGTAAGAAAAATGGTTACTTACAAAACTTGTTAAAACCTTTTAAAATAAGGGTTTTGTTGAATTTTTAAGTAGCTAATTTTTTCAACATTTTTAAGGAAGTTTTTTATTATTTTTTCCTTATGGATTTTCTTATAGATTTTTGAAGCAAAAATTATGTAGTTTTTTTAACTAAAAATGAGTGAAAATTTAAGCCTAATTTTATAGGCATTTCTTGAATGGGATTTATAAATAAAAAAATGATTACCTTAATCAAGATAATCATTTTTTCGATATGTAATTAAATATTTCTGATCTATGCGAATCTAACAATGAGAGCTACTGTAATTGTTGCAATCGCTAAGATCACTAAAAGCGAAACAAGTAAGATTGATTTAGTAGAACCTTTTTTAGGACTGTTCTTTGTCTTTCTTGAATTAACAAGATCTTTTCTTGAGTCAACTGATCGACTACGTCCTCTTGTCGTAGATGGATCAGATTCAGTTCTTGTGCCTACTGCTACTTGTTCATAATTAGTAGGATAAGATCTTGATTTAATTTGATTGTCTAGTTGTGCTTCTTTTTTAATCTGCTCATCGATTTGTTTGAAAACTGAAGATCTATTATCATTTCCATTCAGAACCATTTTTAGTTCATCAGAACCTGCAGGATCTTCCTTAGGTTCTACACTTTTCTTAACTTCTTGTTTATATGCAGCTTGCTTTAAAAAATTAGCAGTAGCTACATTACTATTACCAGTTTTGATGTAACGATAAAGATTACTCTTATCACCATTAGTAATCTGATCGATATCAGATTCTATCTCTTGCATATTAACCGTCATCTTCTTAGGTGTAAGAGACGGATCATTTTCAAGAGAAAGTTGAATTTTTGAATCAGTTTCAATTAGATCATCATTATCATGTTGAAAACTACTATCTTTATCTAGTAGATCATCATCTCCTAAATAAAAGTCAATGGCAGTTGTTTTTTCAATCCTGTCATCACGATAATTGGGTTTAGTTATTACAAGCTCTTTATTATTAAATTCCTTAATAATAGAAGAAGCTTCAAAAATGTTGTTTTTATCAACTTGTTGACTAACTAAAGTATCAAGAGTTTTAGAATCAAAATCTAAATCGTGATCATTAAACGTGTGATCTCGTTTAATAGGATCAGATTGTGGAACTAAAGATCTATTCAACTTGTTACTCTCAAAATTAGTTGGTTCTAATTTAAACTCAACAGTTGTCAACTTTTCAAAATCAGTTTCATGAACAACTTTCTTCTCATGAACTGGTTGATTTACCTTTTGAATTGACGATGGATTAAATGGTTGATTATTTCTAGAAAAATTAGGAACAGCTCTTTCAGATTGTGGAGAGAAATTGAAAATGTTATCTTTTTTAGGATCTATTTCAACTTCACGTTTAACAAGCGTTACATCGTGAACACTCATCGTATTAAACGTTCCAGTGTTTGGACTATATAGATCTGTAATATGTTCAATGCTTAAGTATTCTGTTGCAGTTTTACTATGTTTTTTATCAGGAACGATAATCTCAGATGGAACATTTAATAAATCTTCATCATCGTATTCTTCAGTTACTAAAACACGATCAGTTGAGTGAAGTGGTTCAGAATGTTCATTATTAAAAAATGAATCTTTATTATAGCTTTCGCTAAAAGATCCATCTTTTGAATGTTCATCGTTTTTTTTGATATCTTCGTCACTTAAAATATCGTCTTCTTCGATCAAGAAGTCTTCAGTTCTATTGATTAATGCATCGCTAATTAAGCGACCTTTTTTCTTGTTATGATCCATAAAACATTAACAAGATTATAATATTTCAAAGAAATTTATCACCCTGTAAATACTAGGGGTTTTCTAGACATCTTCATCAATAAATTCTACCGTGCTTAGATCTTCATCATCAGCTGATTCAGCGTTATCTTCTGAATATGTTTTTGTAGCATTTTTAGCATAAGCGATAGCATTTGTTGTTTCGCTTCTAGTGATATTTTGAACGTAAGTGATTGTGATTGGGTATTTCGACAGTTCTTTATCAGATTCGATATCCTTTTTAAGATCAATAGTTAATTGTGTGTATTCACTTTCACTTATATCTGGATTGATCATTAGATTAATGTTATAACCAGCTTTTAAGATCTTATAAGTTGTAATGATCTTTTCATCGATGTATTTAGTTAAAATGCTATCGATTGTATCCAAACGTTTTTCGATATCATTTTCTTTAACAAATCTTACACCAGGTCTAGCAGCTGATAAGAAATCAGCAATTTTCGTTATTTTTGCGTAGAAATTCTTAGATTTTTCATAAATCTTTTTTCTGCCATGGTGACAGTTGATTGCATCAATAATGTCAATATCAAACTTATAATGTTGAGCTATTGCCACACCAGCACTAACATGGTCATTAGCTGCAAATTTAAGATTTTTCCATTTATATTTACCTTCACTACTAACACTTTCTTTATCGATTGCCTTACCAATATCATGAAGTAAAGCACAAACTATTGCTTTTTCTTTATTTAAGCTAAGTTGATCAGCTATACTTCCCGCAATCTGAGCAGCTTCAATTGAATGAGTTAAAACGTTTTGAGTATAAGAACCTCTGAATTTTAAACGACCAATGAATTCGCAAATTTCTTTATTAGGAATCAGAGCAGATTCATATAAGCCTAATTGTCTAAGAGTTTCTTCACCAATTCTTTTAGCTTCTGCTGTGAATTCATTTAATGATTCATATCAACTCTTCTTAATTAATTTTTCATCTAAAACATGGGTGCCACGTTCATTCACAGCTTCAACAATCTTATTCATTGCGTTGTAGGCAACTTCTAGTTTGATCGTATTAAATGAAGAAACTTTGATTCTAGACAATTCAGGTTGAATGATAATCTCTACATTGAATAATCTTTCAATGTATTCTTTGGTTTTTGCTTCTTTACCAATTAGTTTGCCAAAAAAATCATCAGAAGTTTTTTTAGTTTTTCTTGCATCAGAATCGACATGTTCATAATTAATAGTCCTAACTGTGTTCATTCTCACAGTATCAGTCAATAAAGACATATCGCTCATTGCATTGATAAGAATTTTGTTAGATTCGTTTTTAAGCGCTATCTTCTTATCATTAGCAATTTTCTCTTCTTCTTTAATCATCTTATCGAGATCATTTCTTACATAACCTCGATATTCTTCTAGAAGTCTTTTTCTAGCTTCTTCGTGAGTTAAGTTCATCTCTTTTAATAATGCAATCTTCTCTTCAACTTTTTTTGCATATAGCTTTTCTTTAAGCTCTTCATTCTCTTTTTTCTTTTCGATGATTTCGTTAGATAACAATCTTCTTTTGTCTTCTAACAAAATCTTATCGCTTAACACAGCGATAAAGAAATTTCGAATTTCTTTAAGATCTTTTTTAGTAAAAACTTTGAAGTTGCTTTGAAACAAATAATGCTCATTTAGTTTTTCTTCAAGCTCTTCTTGTTTATTAATCCTTAGAATTTCTTGTTCAAGTTCACGTTGATATGTTTCAGTTTGTTTAAAAAATCTGAATTCATATAGCTTAAGTAAGATGAAAGCAAAAATTAAAACTGTTAACGCGGTCAATAAGCCCACGATCAGATACATTAATAAAATAGAGACGGTTATCATATACCTAATATTATATTATTAGGCGTTATTGGGTATCTTTTAATTTATTTAAAACTTCGGTTTTGATTAGTTTGTATAACTCTTCTGATTCACCTAATTTAGCTACTAAATTCGCTTTACCTTGAGCGATTTTTTCTTTTTGATATGAGAATCAACTGCCTGATTGTTCAATGATTTGGTAATCGATTGCTAAATCGATAATTTCATTAACTTCACTAATTCCAGATTTGAAATAAAAGTCAATATAAGTTGTAGCCATTGGGCTTGAAAGTTTATTTTTAGTAATTGTTGCTTTTGACTTAATTCCAATTGCATTATTAGAAGCATCTTTAATGATTTCAGTTCTTCTTAGTTCTAGTCTCGTTGATGAATAGAACTTAAGCGCTTTTCCACCGGTTGTAACTTCAGGGTTACCAAAGACAATGCCAACCTTTTCACGTAATTGGTTAATGAAAATAACTGATACGTTATGTTTAGCTAATAATGGCTGAATTCTAGAAAGACCTCTAGACATCATTCTTGCATGTGTCCCCATTGTTTGATCTTCCATTTTTCCTTCTATTTCAACTTTAGGTACTAAAGCTGCTACTGAGTCAACAACAATCAAATCAATTAATTCAGTTTTAATTAAAGATTTAATAATCTCAAAACCTTGTTCGCCATAATCAGGTCTAGCAATGATTAGTTTTGTTAAATCTATCCCTAAACGTTTTGCATATCTTAAATCTAGTGCATGTTCAGCATCAATAAAAGCAACACGCATGTCTTTATCAATAGCTTGTTTGATTGTTGATAGAGCTAAAGTGGTTTTACCGCATGATTCGTTTCCATAAATTTCTACGATTCTTCCTTTTATAAAACCATTTGTACCTAGTGCATGATCTAACTTAATACTTCCTGTAGAGATTGCTTCTAGATCTTTTAAATCATCTTTTTCATTCAAATATATGTTAGTTTTACCGAACTTTTGTTGCAATAACTTTAACACGTCATCATTAGTTACATCTGTAATTCTGTCAGTAGTTCTTTTATTAGTTTTAATGATATTCATAATTTTGTCGTAATTCTTTTTATTAAACATATGTAGAAAGTAACTTGCTGGAAGAAAAAATTTTTTTGAATGTAACTGCGTTAAGAAAGAAGACGATCTTAAAAGTTATTAAGTTTCTATATTTAACTTTATTGGCGTCGGGTTATTAAGACCTCTAATTAAATCATTATTGGTCTTAATAAATTCATAATCATTTTATAAATTTCAAAAGAATAAACGGTAAAATGTTGAAAATTGACAGGTGATATTTTTAGACTTATTTGTATTAGTCCTACTGAATTTCCAGCGACCTTTCTATACTTGTTCCGAGCTCTTAGATACAATTTTTAGATGAAGAAAATAAGACAAAACAGTCATGTAAAAAATATCGTTTTTACCGTGTTTTTTGAAAATTTATATTTTTATAAAATCTTTTCACTTTGATTGTATGCTATATTTATTTCAGTTATTAATTAGCAAAATAACGCTTTAGTGAATAACAAGTTGATATACCGTTTTTCGATATAGAGATTTATATAATGCAGATTTATATAAGCGGTAATTTTTGATCAGGAAACAAAAGTATAATCAACTTTTCTTTAACTCGTCAACCTAACAATAACTAAATTTGCATTTTTCTAAAATAACTATAAAAACGTAAAGCGATATTTTTTACTAGAGTCACAAGAATTAACTAAATAATTTTTTTACTCTTAGTAATTAAATTAAAAAACAAACATTCACATCAATAAAAAAAGATCCAAACACTTGGATCATTTTTTTATATTTATCAGAAGCCTAATGACTTAATTCTTTATCTAAAATTTCAATGAACTCTTCGTATCCTGCTTGCTTTAGCTCTTCATAAGGAATGAATTTTAATGAAGCCGAGTTAATGCAGTATCTTAAACCACCCTTATCTCTTGGACCATCAGTAAATACGTGACCTAGGTGACTATCAGAGTTTTTTGCACGAACTTCAACTCTAACCATATTATGTGATAAGTCTTGAACTTCGTTAATTAATGATTTAGCAATCGGACGAGAAAATGCAGGTCAGCCACAACCTGAATCATATTTGTCAGTTGATAAGAATAGTGGCTCACCACTTGTAATATCTACATAGATCCCTTTTTTAAAGTTTTGATCATACTCGTTAGTATAAGGACGTTCAGTAGCGGCATTTTGAGTCACGTCAAATTGTAATGGCGTTAATTCTTGCTTAAGAACTTCAATTGACTTCTTTTCGTATTTTTTCATATTGTTTTTATTACAGGTTTGATTATGAAATAAAAAAAATTAATCTTTGAAACAATACTTTGTTCAAAGATTAATTCGAATCTTATAGGGTTAATTATTGATGATTATAGGTGATTCAAGCTTGGCTTTTCATCTTTAGATTCATCATTGATTGCTACTTCAGTAGTAATTAATAATGCAGCTACCGAACAAGCTTTTTCTAATGCAGTTTTTGTTACTTTAGTTGGATCAATAATTCCGTTATTGATCATATTAACAAATTCATTAGTTTCAGCGTTATATCCATAACCTGATTGTTTGCTATTAATGATGTTGTTAATAATTTTTGAGCTATTTTGCCCTGCATTTTCAATAATTTGGCGTGCAGGAGCTGTTAATGAAGATCTAACAATTTCATAACCTAAAGCGATTTCAGAATTAGATTCTTTAACTTGTTTTAATACTTCAATGGCATTCATTAATGCAATTCCACCACCTGCAACGATACCTTCTTCAACTGCAGCTTTAGTTGAGTTTAGTGCATCTTCAATTCTAAGTTTTAGTTCTTTTTGAGCAACTTCAGTAGCACCACCTACGTGAATTACTGCTACACCGTTTGATAAGTTAGCAATTCTTTTAGTAATTCTTTCTTTGTCATACTTAGAAGTTAAATTAGCTGATTTAGCTTTTAAGTTATTTAAGTATTTAGCTAAAACATCCTTACTGCAAGCACCGTTAATTACAGTTGTTTTATCTTTAGAGATAATTACTTTTTCTGCAGTTCCTAATTTGTTTAATTCAAGATCTTTGAATTCAATTCCAGCAGTACTATCAACTAAAACTGTATTAACACTGATAGCTAAATCTTCTAAGGTGTTTTTTTGTGCTTCACCAAATTCTGTACATTTAACACTAGTTACATTTAGTGTTCCGCGTAATTTGTTAATTGCTAAAGCAGTTACTACATCTTCAGCAATATCACTAGCAACAATTAATAATGGAGAAGAAGATTCAACACTAGCTTCAAGTAAAGGTAAGATTTCTTTAACAGTATTAATCTTATTAAGTGAAACTAAGATTCTTGGATTAGCTAATTCACTTAACATTTTTTCAGAATCAGTCACCATATATGGTGAAGAATATCCACCCTTGAATTCTAATCCATCAGTTGTATCTAGAGTTGTATCAAATGATTTGGCATCATCGATTGAGATTACCCCGCTTGGACCAACGATATCCATTGCTTTAGCAATCAATTCACCAATGAATTTTGAACCAGATGAAATTGCACCAACTTGAGTGATTTCATCGATTGATTTAATTGGTTTTGAAACACTCGTTAAGTATTCTGATACTAATTTAGCAGCATTTTCAATCCCGATTCTTAAATTAACGGGATTAGTACCATTATTAATTGCTTCAATTGCTTTATTAACAATTTCGTGAGTTAAGATGGTCGCTGTTGTTGTCCCATCACCTGCAATATCATTAGTTGAAATTGCAGCTTCAGCAATCAACTTAGCTCCCATATTTTCAACTGGGTCGTCTAATTCGATTTCTCTAGCTATCGTTACCCCATCATTAACAATTAAAGGAGCACCGTATTTTTTTTCAATTAAAGCATTTCTTCCTTTAGGACCAGCTGTAATTTTTACAGCTCTTGCTAACTTATTAATTCCTTCTAGTAACTTAGCTCGTGCTTGTTGTTCAAATGTTAGTTCTTTTGCCATTATCTAATTACTCCAATGATTTCTTCATAACTTAAGATCTTATAAGTCTTATCATTAACTACGATCTCAGTCCCTGAGTATTCTTTAAAATAAACTTGATCATTTATGTTGATTTGATAATCAACTTTTTGTTGTTTAGCATAGATCATCCCATCACCTAAAGCAATCACTAAACCTTTGGTTGATGTTGCTTTATCAGATTTTTCAATGCTGGTAATGATTCCTGATTTTGAAGTTTTTTCTTCAGATAAAACTTCTACTAAAACATTATCGTGTAGTGGTTTAATATTCATATAAATTATTAGTTTCCTATTTTAATAAGACAAAGTTAGTCTTGTTGTCTGGTTTAATTTCAAATAGTTCTGAATAGTGTAAGATTGCTTTTTTAGCAACTAATTGGTGATTGTTGATTGCTTCAGAAAGATTATCCACTTTATAAGTAAACACACCATAATCAACACCGTGACCTGTGTAGACATTTTGATCATCAGTAACAATAATTACACTAGCAGCTAATTTAGCGTTTGATAAAGCAAAGATTTCATCACGGTTATTAGTAAAGTGCACTAAGAAGTGAGTTGAGAATTCTTCGTTGTCAATCTCACGGTTTGGACAGATCTTTTTAGCGATCTCAAGTACTCTTTCACCAAAAGCGGTGTGACATACATCTGTCATTGGGAAGTAGTGAGTAATTGCACGTTTGTAGTCAAACAATAGTTCAGATTGTTTGTTAATCTTTTTCATTGTTTCAACAGCAATAATTGGATACATCCCATTAGCAGTTTCACCTGATAACATTGTTGCATCACATCCACGTTCAACAGCAAAGAAAACATCAGTAACTTCAGCACGAGTAGGTTGCACGTTTTTTTCAAGTGAATCTAGCATTTGAGTAGCTACAATTACACGTTTATTTTTAAATCGACAAGCTTTGATGATGTATTTTTCTCAATAAGGAACTTCGTAATAAGGGATTTCTAAACCAAGATCACCTCTTGCTACCATGATTCCATCACTTACATCAATGATTTCATCAAGGTTTTTGATTGCGTGACGAGTTTCAACTTTAGCAATCACTTGAACGTGTTCCATACCGTATTGTTTTAAGATTGCTTTAATTTCATAAACATCATCTGCACTATTAACAAATGATGCAGCAATATAATCAACTTTATTCTTTAATCCAAAAGTGATATCGTTGTAATCTTTTTGTGATAAGAATGGAATTGAATATTGTGCATTTGGTAAGTTAATACGTTTTTTAGTGATGATCTTATGTTCGTTTTTAGCAATTGCTCGAATAAATGAAAAATCTTCGGCAATCTCAATTACTTGTAAAGTTAATTTTCCATCATCTACTAAAACAGTTGAACCTAAAGAAACATCTTTAGCCATGTTGTATTTTTTAGATGAATCTGAAACTGAGAATTCAGTAGCATCACCAACGATTTCACGGTTAGTATAAATCTTTACGATCTGATCTTTTTTAACAACGTTGTTCGTATCACTGATCTGATTTAATCTGATCTCAGGACCGTTGGTATCAAGCATAATTGAGATTGGCAGATTTAATTCATTAGCCACACTTCTAGCTAGAATCATTCTAACTGCTTGTTCTTCTTGATTTCCGTGAGAAAAGTTTAATCTTACAACACTTACACCGTTTAAAAATAATTGTTTTAAGTTTTCTTTAGCTTTTTGGACGATCTCTTGTTTAGTAGGATCTTCTAGATCGGCTAAACTAAAAAGTTTATAAGTAATTGAAGGACCACAAGTGGCTACTATCTTTGTCTTTTTTAAAAAGTTTAAATCAAAATCTTTATGTTTCTTATTCATATTTATTATTAAAAACCACCGTTTATTCTATTGCTCAAATTAATTAATTTGATTCTTGAAGGATTGCGTTTATTTAGTGCTTCTTGGAAATTGTAAGTAACAATTTCATCACCACTTAAACCTAAAACAACGCCGTATGTTTGATCATTGATACATTCAAACGCTTTGATTGCAAATTTTATTGCAAGGATACGTTCCATTGGTGTTGGAACTTGACCACGTTGACCATAGGTTAGGATATTTACATTAGTTTTAATTCCTAATTGGTCATTAATTTGTTGGGCAATTGTTTTTAAACTATCACGACCATCTTCACCATAGATATGTTCACAAACAATTACAGTAAACGTACGTTTGTGATCTTGTAACATTCTTTTAGCTGCAAGATCAACAATCTCCTGGGTTGATTTAATGTTTTCTGGGGTGATTACTAAATCAGCTTTGGTTGCTATTGCAGCATACACAGCTAAATCACCACAATGTCGACCCATCACTTCAGAGATCGATACGCGGTTGTGTGAAACACTAGTTGAGATAATCTCTTGGATTGTTCTTGTAATATGTTCTAGTGCTGAATAAAAACCAATCGTGTAATCTGATGATGAAACGTCGTTGTCAATCGTTCCAGGCATCGCAATTACATTGATTCCCATCTCAGATAACAATTTTGCACCCTGATATGAACCATCACCACCGATCACGACTAAAGTGTCAATCTTTTTAGCTTTAAGATTGCTTACGGCTTTTTTTCTTACTTCAAGATCTTTGAATTCAACTAATCTTGCTGAATAAATAAAAGTACCCGAATCAAAGAAGTGATCAATCACTTCTTGTTGGTTAGCTAGAACGATCTGATCTTCAACTAATCCCTTATAACCTTCATAAACTAGATAAGGTTGGATATTATTAATGATTGCTTGTTGCACTAAACCATAGATTGCTGGATTCATTCCTGGAGAGTCTCCTCCAGAAGTTAAGATCGCGATTCGCTTTGTTTGAATGGCCATATATAAATGTTTTTAACCCTTATAAAATTATAATAAATTATTTGTTATCAAACAATAAGCTTAGCAATTCTTCTTTAGTGATTGTTCCAAGATATAATGGTAGATCAAACTGATCTAAAACATCATTCACACTTTGGTAATCAAACTTCGTTCCTTTTAATTTTTCTTCTATCTCTTCGATCTGACCAACACTTAAAAAGTCACCGTTGAATTTGATATCTTTGATCACACCGTGATCAGTGTTTAGACTTAATTCTAATTCACCACCACTAAAGCGTTTTTTATTATTGAATTTGTATTCTAAAGATGATCCATAGATTCATTCTCATTTCTTGAAGTGATTCTCAGCACGATCTTTGATCCATTGTTTAGCTTTATCATCTAATTCGATCTTAGTAAGATCGTACTTTTTAAAGTAGAACTTAATTAGTTCATCAATAAATCATTCAACTGATTTTTTTTCTGGTAAATGATCAATGATATTAGTTACACGTTTTTTGATTGAATCAATTCCTTTAGCTTCAATCTTACTCTTATCAACATGTAAGTAGTTAGCTAACTTAGTCATGTCAGTGTTATAAAGTAACGTTCCGTGGTGTAAGATCTTATCTTGATAAAGGTATTGTGCCGTTCCTGAAAACTTCATGCCTTCAATTTCTAGATCATTGCGACCTTTAAAAGTCGCATTAATATTTAGTGAATTTAAGAATTCAATAATTGGTTGTGCAAAAAACTGATAAGCATTAGCACGTTTTTCATCTAAATAATCGATATAAGAATAACAGATATTCCCAAGATCTTGGAACACTGTTCCCCCACCTGAAAAACGGCGAATTAGATTAACGTGATCTTTAGATGTTTCATTGGTATTAATCTGAGCTAATGTATTTTGGTTACGACCAATAAAGATCGTATTAGCATTTCTTCAGATGTAAATGATTGGTAATTCTAGATCTAAGTGTTTTAATAGGTATTCTTCAGTCGCTGCATTAATGTAGCAATCGTTCGAGTCTGATAAGTAAAAATAAGCCATAATTGTGTATATTTGATAAAAAACCCTTGTACAAGGGTCTTTTATTTGTTTGAATAATTTTAGTGTTTGTGATTAAAGTGAGTGTAAATTGCTTGTTTAGCACATTCTGAGATCACTTCAGCAAGAGTTGGGTGTGGGTGAATTGCTTGTTCTAATTCAAACACGGTTAGTTCATTTTCCATTGCTAAAGCAATTTCAGAGATCATATCACTAGCAGTTGATGCGATTAGTACACATCCTAGGATCTCACCATATTTTTTGCCAAACATCAGTTTAACAAATCCGTCAGTTGCACCATCAGCAATCGCTTTACCATTAACTGCCATTGGCATTTTAGCAACAACGTATTCGATATTCTTTTCTTTTAGTTGTTGTTCAGTATAACCAATCGTAGCAATCTCTGGATAAGTATAAATACATCCAGGAGTAGTTAGTGCACTTACTTTTTTCGGGTTCCGTCCAAGAATTGTATCAACAGCAAATGTTGCGTGGTGATAAGCGTAGTGAGCTAACATTACTTGACCAGCAGCATCACCAATTACATAGATTGAATCAGTTGATGTTTGCAGTTTATCATTTAACTTAATGCGGTTACGTTCATCTCTTGCAACATTAAATGAACCAAATACTTGATCATTAATTACTCTACCAACAGATTCAAGGATGTATTGTGAAGGTAATTGGTAAGCTGTTCCATTATCTTCATATATAATTGATTGGTTTTGATAACCTAGAATCTTAGCGTTGTAAACAACGTTGATGCCTAGTGATTTAACTTTTTTAGCAATGAAATCACTCGCATCTTGATCTAGTAATTCACATAATCGATCAACAGCTTGTAAGATTGTTACTTTAGTTCCAAGTGTTGCATATAAAGTTGCAAATTCAATCCCAATTACACCACCACCAATCACAACTAGTGATTGAGGAACTTGAGGTAATTCAAGTGCTCTTGTTGAATCAATGATCACACCTTCAGCACGACCTTGATCAAATCCAGGTAAAGGTAATTTTCTAGGAGATGAACCAGTTGCTACAATAATATCTTTTGTTGTCAATGTTTGACCATTTACAGATACTGTGTGACCATCAATAATTGTTGCTTCTCCAACGATCGTTTCAGCCTTAGCCATCTTTAAGATCGTTTTCACCCCGTTAACTAATTTGTTAACAACACCTTCTTTTCTTTTTAAGATGTTTGCTCAGTTAACAGACATTTGGGTATTAGCTAAATCTAGTCCAAATTCAGCTGCTTTTTCAACGTAGTGTTTAACTTTAGAAGATTGTAATAATGTCTTAGTTGGAATACAACCAACATTTAAACAAACTCCGCCATAAGTGCCGCGTTCAATTACTAAAGTTTTAAGACCATTTTTAGCAGCATGTTCACCTGCTACATAACCACCAGGTCCAGCACCAATAACAATTAGATCGTAATTATACATATTTACTACCTACTAATTAAATTAGTAAACCGTCAAGGTTTTCAACGATTTCTTTTAATGTCTTAGCAAATCGTCCGATATCAGCACCATCAATTCATCTGTGGTCAGCTGCAATTGTAATTGGCATAATTTGCTTAATTACGATTTGGTTTTCAGCAGTTCTAGATAATTTTTCTTCTACTGTACCTGTAGCAATAATAGCAACTTCTGGGAATTTAATAATTGGAGTACCAAATAGTGCACCGATTGAACCAAAGTTAGTAACACTAATTGTTCCATCAGCTAAATCAGCTAGTCCCATCTTCTTAGAACGTGCTTTTTCAGCTAAACTGCTAACTTCTTTAGCAATTTCAATTACTGATTTGTCTTGAGCTGATTTAATGTTTGGAACCATTAAACCATCAGCAGTATCAACAGCAATACCTAAGTTAATTTTTTTCTTTAATACTAAACGATTGTTAGTCTTATCGTAGTGAGAGTTGAATACTGGGTGAGCAATTACAGCTTTAGTAATTGCTTTTAATAAGAATGGTAAGAATGATAATTTAATACCATAACTTGATAATACAGCGTCTTTAACTTGCTTACGGTAAGAAACTAATTTAGTTACATCAAAGTTGAATGTTAAAACTGTAGTTGGAATTTCTTCGTGAGCAGTTGTCATTGCTTTAGCAATGGCTTTTCTGATTGATGTAATTTCTTTGTAAGTTTCGTTGTCGTTTGCAGGAGCAGCAGCTGGTGCAGCTGGTGCAGGTGCTGGTGCTGGAGCAGCAACTGGAGCTGGAGTAGCTGCAGCAAATACATCGCTTGAAAATACTTTAGCACCATTTGCAGGTGTAACATTGTTTAAATTTACATTTAAATCACTAGCAACAGCTTGAGCTAAAGGAGTAGCTACTGGAACTGGAGTTCCAAAAGCTGGCGCAGCTGGTGCAGGAGCTGGTGTAGGAGCTGGAGCTGGTGAACTTCCAGCACTTTGATCACCGAATAATCCAAATAATTTGTTTGAAACTTTAACTTCACCTACAACTGAAGCACCGCCACCACCTGATTCAGCTTCAGCAGCTGGTGCTGGTGCAGGAGCTGGGAAAGCAGGAGCTGGAGCAGGTGCAGCAGCTGGTGCTGGGAAGCTTGGGAATGCAGGTGCAGGAGCAGGAGCAGCTGCTGGTGCTGGAGATGGGAAACTTGGGAATGCAGGTGCAGGAGCAGCAGCAGGAGCTGCAGCCGGAGCAGGAGCAGCAGCTGGTGCAGGAGCACCACTAGCATCACCGTTTAAGATTAACATTACTTCACCAACGTGAACAGTTTGTCCAACAGTTGCAAGAATTGAAGTAACCACACCACCTTCAGGAGCTGGTAAGTCAGTTGTAACCTTATCAGTTTCAACTGAAAACATTGGGTCACCTTCTTTAATTGTGTCACCTACTTTAACATAGATTTGAGCAACAACACCTTCGTGTAGCCCTTCACCAACGTCTGTAAATTTATATTCAAACATGTTTGTTATTATCTTTCTATTTTATCTATTAATGAAAATGTACTGTTAATTATAAATTAAATAATTATTTCAATACTGAATTGTCAGTTTTTTACGTAAACAAATATCGTTTTTATTAATGGGTGAGATTAATAAAAACGATAGAAATTATTTAAAAAACTAAGCTAGTAATTCGTTAATTGCGTCAATTGTTCTTTGTTTAAGATCGAATTGAATTGCTTCACCTTTTGCTAGTGGAACAGTGATGTCAAATCCGGTTACACGAACTGGAGCTTTCTTTAAGCTAGCGAATAACTTTTCAGTTACTCTAGTAATGATTTCAGCACCAACACCGAATGATTTAACAGCTTCGTGAACAACTAGTAAACGACCAGTTTTTTGAACTGAAGCTAAAACTGTATTTCAGTCAAGTGGAGCGATTGTTCTTAAGTCGATTAATTCAATATCACCTGCTGGGTATTGACTAACGATTTCAAGTAGGTCAATAACGTTTGGACCATAAGTTACGATCGTTAATTTGCTACCTTGAGTTAATACGTTAGCCTTACCGATTTCAACAATGTATTCACCAGCTGGAATTTCTTGTTTAAATGAACGGTATAACTTCTTAGGTTCAAAGAACACAACTGGGTCTGGATCATTAATTGCAGCTAACATTAATCCCTTAGTGTCATAAGGGTTACATGGCATAACAACCTTAACACCTGGAATGTGAGAATAGATAGCTTCTAATGTTTCAGAGTGGTGTTCAAGAGCTTTAATTCCACCACCCATAGGCATTCTTAAAACGATTGGAGCGTTTAATTGACCTCTAGTTCTGTTTCTAATTCTTGCAGCGTGACAGAATAGTTGTTGCATTACTAAGAAACTGAAACCAGAGAATTGAATTTCAACAACTGGTTTTAATCCAGCAAATGAAGCACCAATAGCAGCACCTGTCATAGCAGCTTCAGCAATCGGAGCATCCCATACTCTATCAGAACCGTGTTTTTGTTGTAATCCTTTAGTTGCTCTAAACACACCACCTTCAAAACCAGCGTCTTCACCGTATAATACCACACTCTTATCTTTTGTTAATGCGATATCTAAAGCGTTGTTTAGGGCTTCGATATTATTTACGATAATTTTATCACTCATTGTGTATATTCTCCAATTTAAGAATTATTTGTCTCCAAAGTATTTTTTAGCAACTGCTTTTTGTTCAACTAAGTTGTCAGTCATAGTTGCATAAGTGTGATCAAATACATCATCAACAGTTGTTTTGATGTGTTGAAGCATTACTTCGTAATCTTCAGCAATCTTAGCTTCGATTTGTTCGAACATTGTTTGTTCTTTAGCTTCGTCTCAAAGACCCTTAGCCATTAAGAATTTCTTAACTCTTTCAATTGGGTCAGATTTTTTAGCTTCTTCTTCTTCTTGTTTAGTTCGATAAACTGAAGGGTCATCTGAAGTTGTGTGAGGACCTTGGCGGTAAGTTACGAATTCAACAAAGATTGGACCCATACCACTTCTAGAGTATTCAATAGCTTCTAGCATTGCATCATAACATGCTAATAGATCGTTTCCATCTACTCTTACTCTTGGCATATTAACAGCAATTGCTTTAGTTGAGATATCACTAACTGCACTTTCAAGGTGGGTTCTTGTAGAGATCGCAAATTGGTTGTTGTTTACACAGAACACAGTTTGTCATTTGTGAATTGCAGCCATGTTCATAGCTTCATAGAATTCACCTTCAGCAGTACCACCATCACCGATGAAAGTAACAGCAGCTGCTCTTTCTTTATTTTGTTTTAATGCATAACCAATTCCAGCAGCTTGAGAATATTGCGCACCAATAGTAATGTTAATTGGAATAACTCTTACACCTTCATCAAAAACGTTACCCTTTTCATTACCGTTTCAGTAAAGCATTTGTTGGTAAGGTTTAACCCCTCTGTGAAGCATTAAAGCACCTGATCTGAAAGCTGGTACTAATCAGTCTTTCTTAGTCATTGCTAATGAAGTACCTAATTGTAATGCTTCTTCACCTAAGTTAGGTGCTAATGTAAGCATCTTACCTGAACGTTGTCAAGTTAACATCTTCTTATCAAGTGTTCTTGATAAGTTCATGTAGTAATAAGCTTCAATTACTCTTTCGTCTGATAACTTTTGTACATAGCTAGGATCGATGATTCGACCTTCGTTATCCATTACTCTATGTAAAAGTTCAGGAATTTTGTTTTTAACAATAATTGCCATATTTAATCTTTTTTTCCTTAAGTTTGTTTGAATTTAATTGTAATTTAATAATCTTTAAAACTATTTTTTAATGCTTTCTTTGAAGTAATTTAATCCCAAAGCTTGTAGAATTGCACTAATGATAAAGTTAAATGGTTTGTTGTAGTGAGGTAAGAAGAATACATCAGCAAACGCAACATCAACTAATGTTAATTTTCTTTGAATTGCTAATGCTAAGAAGTAAATAACTTCTGAGTGGTTGTTTTTAGTTGAACCTACTTGAGCACCTAATAATCTTAGCGTCTTAGGATCATAAACTAATTTAATCTTCACTCTGTCATAAGTTTCCATTCATTCTGGACGATCAGAGTCTTCAAAGTAAGAAGCAGCAGCTTCAATACCACGGATCTTAGCAACTTCTTCTGAAATACCAGTTGAAGCTAAGTGGTGACCAAATACGTGGATTGCGTTAGTACCAACAACGTTTTCTAACTTAATGTTGTCCATACCATTTATGTGAGAAGCAGCTACAACCCCAGTTTTAACTGCGTTAGTTGCTAAGTCGATGTTTTGGTATTCTCCAGTAGCAGCGTTCATAATCGCAGCTGCACCACCGATTGCATAAACATCCTTAACAGAAGTTTGACAATATTGGTCAATAATTAAAGCACCATTCTTAACTTTGTGAGCATCTGGAATAAGTGCAGTGTTTGGTAAGAAACCAATACATTGAATTACTAGATCAGCTTCAACTTTAGTTTGAACACCGTCTTTTTCTAAAGTAATTCCACGGATCACTTTCTTGCCACCTTCAGTGTCAACTAAGTATCCCATTACTTTAGTTCCACATCTAACGTCAACTCCTTCTTTTTGCATAGTTGTCATTAGATCAGCACCAAATTCTTTATCAAAGTAGTTAGCAGCTGGTCTAGGTAACATATCAACTAATAGAGTTTTCTTACCTTTTTGGTGAGCAGCTTCAACTAATTCAACCCCAATATAACCAGCACCAATTACAACGATGTTATTAACACCTGGTTTGTTGAATTGATCAATGATTTCTAAAGCGTGTTGGTAAGTTTTACAAGCAACTAAACCTTCAATTCCTCCACAGTATTTTTCAGTGAATGGAAGACTAGCATCAGCTGTGGTAATTGGTCAAGCACCAGTAGCTAAGATTAATTTGTCATAACTTTCTTCAAAAGTTGTGTCTTTTTCTAAATTTTTAACAACAACAACTTTTCTATTGTGATCCACTGATAACACTTCGTGGTTCATGTGGATTTTAGCACCCATTGATCTAAGTTGTTCTGGGTTTGAGTAGAATAGATCAGTTGTATCTTTAACTACACCACTAAC